>CALGPD010000052.1 GCA_937960625.1 uncultured Spirochaetia bacterium
CTGTGATACAATTATTATTTAATCTTTTTACCAGCACACTTGCGATAAAACCTGCTGCACCCGTTATAACAAACATTTTCTTCTCCAATTATAAAAACTTATACAAATAATTAAAAAATGTAATAAAATACATCGATAATTATACTATTATGCATATTTTTTTTTAAGTTTAATTTTCTTGACAATTGAAATAAAATATATTTAAATAGGATGATAGATTACGAAATCATTACGGAGGATACTCCCATTAATTATCAATTTCAACGAAACAAACAGACCAACAAACGTGATAATTTCCGTGCTAATATTAATGTTGAAGGTACATATACTTTAGAAAGCTCACAAAGCCGGTGTACTGTCCTCGATATTTCAAATACCGGTATCGGATTAAAAGTTCCTCAATTTCTAACAGAAGGTGATATTTTAGACCTTACTTTTGATATTCCTGAATATGGAAAAGTTGCTGCAAAAGTTAACGTTGTTTTTATGAAAGGAACAAAAGTTGGTTGTAACTTTGTTAGTATTAATGATGAAAGTCGGCAAATTATAAATAAATACATTGACAAATTTGCCAGCACCAATTTAAGAAAATTTTTCAGATAACTTTTTAATAAATGCATTCAAATCATATTACGTATAACAATTTCGGTACTTTCCTTAGAAACAAATTCAAAAAAAGAATATTTAAACTCAGTATTAACGCAGGGTTTTCATGCCCAAATTTAGACGGCACGATTTCTAAAGGAGGATGTATTTTCTGTAATAACGCCGCGTTTGCAACAGACACATTTAAACAGGATATTAATATTACACAGCAATTAAAAACAAATTCCATAGCCATGAAAAAGAGATATAAAGCCCAAGCCTTTATTGCCTACTTTCAGCATTATACAAATACTTATGCAAAAGATGATATTTTAATAAAATCTTATAATGAAGCAATTAATTTCCCCAGTGTAATGGGTATATCCGTTGGGACAAGGCCGGATTGCGTTTCAGACAATATACTTGATTATTTAAATGATATTGGAAACGAAAAATACGTTTGGATGGAATACGGGCTCCAAAGTATTCACGAAAAAACATTAAAAAAAATAAACCGCGGGCATGATTTTAATACATTTTTGGAAACTTTTAAAAGAACGAAAAAACGGAAAAATATAAACATATGCGTTCACGTTATTCACGGTTTGCCCGGTGAAGATAAAAAAATGATGATGGAGACTATTAAAACTTTATCCGGTTTACACATTGACGGGATTAAAATTCATCAAATGCACGTTGTTGAGGGAACGGAACTTGAAGAATTATATAACAAAGGGAAAATAATTTTACCCTCGCTTGAAGAATATCTTGATTTAGCGGCAACGAGTATACAATATTTACATAAGGATATATTAATACACAGGCTTTTTGGAGTAAGTTCAAACGATATGCTCGTCGCCCCGAAATGGGGGATTAAAAAAAACCGGTTAAAATCGCTAATGGATGAATACTTTTTTAAAAATAACGTTTATCAAGGAAGGTTTATTCAAGATGAAAAATTTTCCGATTAGTGACTTTGAAGGTATCGGGCCGAAAAAAACCAAAGATTTAAGTAAACTCGGTATTATTGATACGGTGTCATTAATAACATATTTCCCCGTATCATATGAAGACCGCACAAAATTTGAATTTATTCAGGATTCTGTTAAAGAAAATAAACAGGTAATGCTTAAAATAAAAGTAACGGGTTTTGATAATATCAGGACAGGATATAAAGGAAACATATTAAAGGTAAATATTACAGACGGCAAGGTTAATGCTGCATTAATTTGTTTTAACAGATATTATTTAAAAAACTCTTTAAAACCCGGCAAGGAATACGTTTTAATCGGCAAATTTGAGTTTAAATATAACTCGTTTCAGTGCTCTAACTTTGAAATTGAATTGCCGGGGGAAAACACTTTTAATTATTCACGGATTGTTCCGGTTTATTCATTGACAAAAGGAATAACGCAAAAAATATTAAGAAAACTTGTTTTTCAATGCCTTGAAAAGTGCCTTGACCAGAGCAAGGAAAGCCTGCCTGATTATATAATAAAAAAAAGGAACCTCGTTAGCAGAAATAATGCTATAATAAACGTGCATTTCCCTGAAAGTTTTAATGTTTTAAAGAAAGCAAAACAAAGGCTTATTTATTTTGAGTTCTTTGAACTTTATTTAATGCTGAGTTTAAAAAAAACTTTCATAAATAATAAATTAAAAAACAGAGAACTCAAGAAAACTAAAGTTATTGATGATGTAAAAAAACAACTTGGTTTTAAATTAACTAACGACCAAAATAAAGCTTTAGAAGATATTTTTACGGATATTAATTCTCAGCATCCCATGAGCAGATTGTTATTAGGAGATGTAGGCTGCGGCAAAACAGTAGTGGCAACCTTGCCGGCTGTTTCATATATTGAAAACGGCTATCAAACCGCTTTCATGGCTCCTACTGAAATTCTAGCCGAGCAGCATTATAAAACCATTCAAAGTATCTTTAAAAATACAGATTACAAAGTTGAGCTGCTTACCGGTTCATTAAAAGCAAAACAAAAACAGGAAATCACCGGACGTATTGAAAACGAAGATGTGGATTTAGTTATAGGAACTCACGCGTTATTTCAGGAACTGGTAACTTTTAAATCACTTGCGTATATAGTTATAGATGAACAACACAGGTTTGGAGTAGAACAACGCTTAGAGTTAACGAAAAAAGCAGTAAATCCCGATGTGCTGTATTTATCCGCAACGCCTATTCCCCGCAGTTTGGCATTGACTTTATACGGTGATTTAAGCATAAGCATAATCCACGAAAAACCGGCAGACCGGATACCGGTTAGAACGCAAATTGTTAATGAAAATAATTTGAAAAAAATTTTTGAATTTATAAAACAACGCACTTTAGAAGGAGAAAAATGCTACGTTGTATATCCTTTAATAGAAGATTCAGATAAAATAGATTTAAAAGCCGCTTCCGTGGAATATGATAAAATAAAAAACTCATATCTAAAAGGCATTAAATGCGGGCTGGTTCATGGTAGAATGCAGACAAATGAACGTGAAAAAGTAATGCACGGTTTTATTAAAGGAGATACTTCGGTTTTATTCAGCACCACAGTAATTGAGGTTGGCGTGGATGTTCCAAAAGCAACGGTAATGCTTATCGAAAATTCTCACAGATATGGTTTATCAACGTTGCATCAGCTTAGAGGAAGAGTGGGCAGAGGGAAAAAACAATCGTATTGTTTTTTAGTACTGGCAAAAGACGCTGGGGAAAATGCATTAGAAAGGATGAAAATTATGGAAAAATCAAGTGACGGTTTTGAAATAGCGCATAAAGATCTTGAAATGCGGGGGCCGGGAGAGTTTTTAGGCACAAAACAGCACGGTATACTTCCCTTCAGATTAGCTTCACTAACCCGCGATAAAGAGTTATTTTTTAATGCGGTAAGTGATGTTGATGAAATTCTAAAGCAAGATGATAAACTAGAAAAACCCGAAAATTATATATTAAAAGAAACGATTTATAAAAAATTTATGAATAAGTATAAAGATTTTTTACGGAGTTAATATTTGAGAATTATTGCAGGCAAACATAAAGGAAGGTCTTTGATTGTATACCGGGGTAAAAATCGCGGTTCAAGCAAAAACAAAAAAAAGCTTCCATACAGACCCACAACGGATTTTTTACGCGAAACTCTTTTTAATATTATTTCAGGTAGAGTGGTTGATTGTTCTTTTGCAGATATTTTTGCCGGATGCGGTTCTGTGGGAATAGAAGCAATTAGCCGGGGAGCAAGTAATGTAACATTTGTTGATTCAAACCTCCAGAATATTAATGTTATTAAGGATAATTTAAAAAAAATTGATGAAAAAGCCGATGTACTTAAATCAGACGCAATTAATTTTTTAAAAAATCCGGATAAAAGTTATGATATAGTTTTTATTGACCCGCCGTATTATCTTGATTATGAGAACAGATGTATTTACGCTGCACTTAATTCGGAAATATTAAATCCCGGGGGCATTATGATTTTACAACATCATATTAAAGTAAATTTAAAATTCGAACCTTATGATAAAAGGAAATATATTCCAAATGTTTTATCGTTTTATAAAAAAGAATAAATACTTTGCGTTAATTTTAATGCTTTTATTAACAATAACGTTTAGAGCTAATGCTTTAATAGACAGTGAAGGAAATTTTTATTCAAAAAAATTTAAGTTAACTTTTAAGAAACCTCCGGGGAAACTTCTGGCTTCCGGTGTTGCGGTTTTTTTTAACATGCCCGGGGTTTTGGTTCAATACGTTAATCCTGTTGAAAGAATAACATATACAATTATCGGATTAAAAACGAAAATGCCTTTGTCCAAGATAGGAGAGTTTTTACGTTTTCATATTTCCGGGCCTGCTAGAAACGTAGAAGTGGTTGAAGATAATATATGGTTAATGAAGGAAAATGCTATAACGTTAATGCAGAGGTATAAATGTTTTGTAAAAAAGATGATGTTTTACATTAACGTTTTTATTATGATGCATAAAAATAAACGCTGGAAAAAGGCTGCGTTAATGATAGCGAGCCCTCATCACCATTTTAAACGCCTAAGATATGAAGGTTACAACGCATATCTCACAATGAAGTTTATAGATTAACCGGTTAATATACATTAATTTACAAAAACCGTATTGTTTTATTCGTACTAAAATTTTTACATATTAGGTTTTAGGTGATATTGTTTCTAAAAATTTTAGATCCTTGTTTAAGGTTAGTTATGTAAATAATTTTTTTCAAGGAAAATCAATGTTCATTTTAAAGAGAAACAGATGTCTTCATTGATTTTCAAGATAATACCTCTAGTTTCACTAGTATAAATATCGTACCAAATTTAGTCCTTTTTCAATATATTATTCAAAAAAAAATGATTTATTGATGGAAGGGGCTGTCAGATTGTATATAACGTTTAAAGAACATATGACGTTTACCCAGGGTAAATGTGTCAAAGCACGACTGATTAATTGAACATTTTATATTAAAGTTTTAACAGCGCCTTCTTTATCTGATTGAATCCCATTTATCAGGAGGCGATTTTTTCAATCTAGTGTAAATTGTGTTAAAATAAGCGTTGTTTTATAAAAAAAAATAATAAAACCGTACAGAGTATTATTTGAGTATAAAAAATCAAAAATTTTATAAATAATACATTCAAATTAGTATTATATTGATAAAATCAAATCGTATCGGAATTTATTAATAATGAAAGAATACATCAGTAATTCGGAAAAACAGACAAAAAAATGGGCAAAAAAATTCATTAATAAAAATAAAAATTCCATAATACTTTTAGACGGAGATATGGGAGCGGGTAAAACCGTTATAGTCAGGGGTTTTGCCAATGCTTTGGGCATTGAAACTCCGGTTACTTCACCAACTTTTACGTTGATTAACGAATATCCAGGCAATACTCCATTATATCATTTTGACTTGTATAGATTAGAAAGCCCTGATGAACTGTATAATCTAGGGCTTGATGAATATCTGCAAAAAATAGGCGTAAAAGTTTTTGAATGGGCATCAAAATTTGACATTTTCCCACAGAAATCGATAAATATAAAAATAGAAATCATTAATCAAACAAAACGTATAATAAAAATAAGCCGTTAACAAACTACATTATTTCCTGATTACTATATCGCTAATCAATGAATTAAAGAAGTTCAGTAAACTTATTTTTCATAAAGTTCTTAGCTTGTTCGGAAACAGCATCATATTTCGTTTCTAAAGAAGAAAGCCTGCTTTCAAATATCTTTGCAGCCTCAACTAATGCATCTAAATCTTTTTCATCAATACCTTTTGTATGCAGTTCAGGATAATCAGTCATATCCAAAGTCAAATTATACTTTTCAGCAATTGTTTCAAGAAAAACAATATCAATAGCAATCTGATACGGATCACCGATATTGTTTCCGATGCGCATCGCTTTATATGCGAATTTATTTGTATGAACAGAATGGATATCAATTTTATCTGCAATTTCTTTGGATAAATTATGTTTTTTTAAATAACCGTCAAGTACTTCACGTCGTTGGGAATAATCCATAAATAAAACCTTTTTAAAAGTTATTAAATATTCAGGTTAACAACCCTTTCTTACTATAAAAAATAAAGAATTTAAGTAAAAAATAAAATTTTTTTTACAGTATTGAAAAAAAAGAAAGCATTCTTCCTGTTTTTGCCCCATCTCTTCTGTAAGAAAAAAACAAATCAGGATTATTAAATGTACAATTATTATCAATAAAAATATTTTCCTCTTGTAATCCCGCATCGAACAAATTTTTATAGTTTGCTTTTTTTATATCAAGATAAAGTTCACCTTGTCTTTCTATTAAGAAATCAGAATGAAAATAATCTCTAAATTCATTCCCAACCTGATAATTTTCAACGCTAATACAAGGGCCTAAATAAGCTATCAAATCTTCAGGTTTGCATTTATATTCATTAATAAAAAGCTCTACAGCTTTTGCTGCAATATTTAATTCTGTCCCTTTCCACCCTGCATGCAGTAATGAAATCACGTTATTAACCGGACAATAAATAAAAATACTCATACAATCCGCGGTCTGAATTGTTAAAAATATATTCTTTTCGTTAGTTATCATTCCATCAATACCGGATAACGCGTTAGCCGGATATTGTTTGCCCGCCCCTTTATGTTTTTTAGACACTATTTGTATTTTGTCTCCATGTACTTGATTTGCGAAAACAAAATCATCACCATTCACGTTTAATAATGAATATAAAACTTCGCGGTTTTTTAAAACATTTTCAGGAAAATCTCCTGAATTAAATCCCGTATTAAGAGACGAATATCCGTCAGAACTGACTCCACCGTTGCGCATAGTAATTCCAGCTACAACGGGAAAATTTTCATAACAATTTGGAGTAATATAAACTTTTTGCTCATTCATTTATAGGATTTTATTTCATAATTTATACGTTGTCAAGTACAATGTTAATACGTTCTAAAGTCAATTTTCGTTCCCACTATTTTAGACAGCTCAGCAATAGTTATGTAATAATTATATATTGAACCGAAATAACTTCTCCTGGTATTTATATATGCATTCAGACCTGACCTTAATTCGTCAGATGTGGCACTTTCAAATAAAAACATTCTATATGTATGCATCATCCACCTCTTTCCGCTTAAGAATGCTTTTCTCCGGTATTCCATTACTTTTCTCGCTTCAATAACATCTAGATAAGCTTTTTTAACATCAATAGGGAGTTTTTTCTTTAACATTTTTACTTTTTCAGCAAGTTCAACGAATAGTGCTTTTTTCTCATCAATTACATGACCCTGTTTCCCGAATTGGGTTGAATACCTAATCCCAAAACCAATATAAAAGGAAACATCATTGGATATTATCCAACTTGCGTCTATATTTTCAGTATATCCTGATGCAGATGCACGCATAATAGCTACAAAAATTGGATTTAGTTTAGTTTTTTCATACTCATACAAAGCTTGTCTAGCTGCTAAACCGTATATAGCTTTCCGGTATTGGGTATTTTTCCTAAAAGCAAGTTTGATATAATAATTAAGAGGTTTTAACACTACGTCTTTATCAATAATTTTATCATCCTGAACTTTAAAAATCCCCTTTGCAGGGATTCCTAAAAAAGTTTTAAAAGCAGTTTCGGCAATATCGATGTTTTTATCAATAGATGCTTGAATTGAAAGTAAATTCATTTTCATAATTCTTAAACTGTATAAAGATTTCTTTTTAATCTTACCCTTTTTATAATCTTTTTCCGTTTTATCAAGAGCCTTATCCACCTTTGACATAGCGATTTCGATAATGTATTTTTTTATTGATATAGCGTATAAATAACCGTAATAGTATTTCTTTATTTCAAAAATCAAATCATCTCTAGCGCTCGTTGTATTTATCCTTTGAACTTTTAATCCGCTCCGGGCTGCTTTTAATGCCTTTGGGATTCTTCCAAAAGTATATAATGGAATATTAAGAGACAAACTCGCTGAACCGGCAACCCCCCATTTAGTCATATCAATTTCACTTGAAGACGGGGCATGAAAAATAGGGCTGCCCCCGGCAGTTATGCTTAATGTAGGGTTCCTCTCAGCTTTAATCTGTTTAATTTTAGCTCTATAAGCTGCTTCCGCTGCTTTTGCCGATGCCAAAATTGGAGCCTGATTTAATACTTTAAGCAATATTTTTTTAAGAGTATATCCGGTTTTCTTTTCTGAATTCGGATCTCCCTGAGTTCCATTAAATCCGGTAAAAAGACCTCTTGAATTTTTTGGAGGCCCGGAATCAGCACCCGATTTTTTTTTCTGTGCGGAAAAAACCGAAACACATATAAAAACCAAAACTATAAATATTAATGACCTCTTCATCATTGAACTCCGGATTTATTATCATGTAATCTTAAATTATATACACAAAAATAAATTTTTTAAAATTTTTAATAAAATACCGTTGTTTTAACACTGTATTTATTAAAATATTCCTAAATATTTACCGGAAGAATTTATTACTATGTATTGATTCTTGAATCCAAATTAAAAATTTGCGCGGAAACATTTTCCATTAGAGATAAATTAAAAATAAATTCAGATACTTCTTTAGTATTCTGGAATCTGTTCAAAATATGAGTTTGCTTAATTTTTTCTATATTTTTCTCATTAAGATTTTTTGTGATATCCGAAGGAATAAAACCCGGCAATACAATATTAGCTCTAATATTCTTTCGTGCGCCTTCTCCGGCAAAAGATTTAGTAAAAGCAATCAAAGCGCCTTTTGCTGCTGAATAAGCGCTCTGTCCGACTCTGCCCTGAACGCCTGATATTGATGATAAATTAATTATATGAGCGCCTTTTGTACATTTTCTAAAAAGCTGTTTACATAGTAAAAATACAGATTTAAGATTTATATCAATAATCTTATCAAAGTCCTTTTCGTTTTGCTTAATTGCCAAATCGTCTTTAGTATATCCAATACAATTAACATTTATGATTTTCTTTTTAAAATCAATTTTTGCCATAAGTTTTTTCAGAAAATCCTGATTTTTTAAATCTCCTGATAATTTAAATCCACAATCAAGATCAATATTTTTTTTATCAGTTAACAACGTTTTAAAACCTTTATCAATAAAAAGACTTGCAACAGAGTTTCCAATATTGCCAGCTGCGCCTGTAATAATCACAAAATATTTTTCATTAGACATATATAAAACATATCCCTTATAAATTGTTGAATTCCAAACTTTTTAATGAATAGCATAAATATAATTAAAACCAAATTCAAGATTAAATATACACCAATCCGCTAATATAAAAGTATACAAATATTTTTTTGGCAGATTAATATTAAATGAAAAAAATATTGCTAATAACATATATGCTTTTCTTATGTACTAACCTGATTGATGTTAATCATTCATTCAGAGGCTCATATATTCATCTGACACGGTTTGCGGATTCCCATAACTTTAAGCTGTCATACAGTGTTATTAAAGATAGAGCTATTTTATATAAGAAGGGTTTAAGAATCCACCTTAGGCCGGGAACGGACATCATTCTCATTAACTCAAAAGCATTTCAACTAAAAAGAGTTATTAGAAAATCAAACGGAAACATTCTTATTCCCCGTTCAGTAAACAATATTATTAAAGATTATTTTTATCAGGATTCTAATTTAAACAACGAATTAAATAAAGAAAACAGATTCAATAATTCAAGACAAAACTTTGAAAATAACAAATCTAAAAAATTTATAATAATTCTTGATGCTGGGCATGGAGGCAAAGATCCGGGATGTATAAATAAAAAATATGGGGTTTATGAAAAAAATATTGTCCTTTCCGTTGTTAAATATACTTATCGATATTTAAAAAAATATTTGCCGGGGGCAAAAATAATTTTGACAAGAAAAAGGGATTACTTTTTAACTTTAGAATCAAGGGCAAATATAGCAAACAGATACATGACAAGAAATACTAAAGGAATGTTTATAAGTTTTCACGTTAATTATAGCATATTTAATTCAGGTTCCTCTGGAGTTGAAACTTTTTATTATGCTCCGGTTTCCTATACACGTTCAAAGGAGAAAAAAATTCTTAATTACCGGTTAAAAAATATTTCAAGAATTTATTATAACAATTCTTTAAACGGTAATAATTTAAAAATAGCTTCCCGTATGCTTGATATAAAACTTAGCCATCAATCCAGAGCGCTTGCAAAAACGTTACAAAGGAATATTATTTCTTCAATTCCATACCGGACAAAATCTCGTGGAATTAAACGTGACAGATTTTTTGTTTTAGCACATACAGTAATGCCTTCAGTATTACTTGAGTTAGGTTTTTTATCAAACAGACGGGAAACCCGTTTACTTGTAAGAAGGAAATATCAAAAATACCTCGCGCGAGGAATAGCAAAAGGAATAAAAAGATACGCAAAAGTGTATTCAATTGATTGACACAGTTAAGTGTATTGATTATTATAAAATTGTGGAAAAAACAGTAAAAACAAACAGAACAAAACTATTCATCTTATCTTTTATTTTTTTATGCCTAATTGCCAGTATTGGTTATTTATACATAAAAAAAGAATTTTCGGGTAACCAAGTAAAATTATTTTTTACTCAAAGCCGTAAAAATACTCTTATAATTGAAAAACGCAGCTTGGATTTCAAAGGTAACAAACAAACTGACATTTACAATACCCTTGTTGAACTAACATACGGCCCTTTAAGTTATCAACTTGAACCTGTGTTAAGCCACCATGCTGAAATTTTAAATGTCTGGCTAAATGGTAAAACTTTATATGTAAATCTACATAAAGAAAGCTTTAACATTGAAGACATCAGGGGAATCGGATTAACTGCATTAAATTTAACAATATTTACAAATTTTCCGGGTATTACAAAAGTTAAATATTTAATAAACGGCGAAAATTTACCTACTGTGAAGGGTATTAATAACCTGGAAATTGTTTATAGTAAAAAACGGAAAAAGAAATAATTTTATCGACATTTTTTTTAAAACCTTAAGCATTTTTTTTGCACAATTTTAGTTTTAATTCTTGACTGTCGATATGAAATAAGTAATTAACTTTTTTAAAAAGAATTATGACAAATAAAATTTATTTTTTTATTGACATTTTTTTTAAAAAATTTATAAATAATAAAGGCAAGAATTTTTTTGAAATATAAATTTTTGAAAGGAGTCTCTATTATGAAAAAAATTGCATTTGTGCTTATGCTCTCTGTTTTAGTGTTGGGAACTGCTTCAGGACTTTTCGCAGTTAAAAAAACCTTAATTAATTTTGATCAATATGAGAAAAAATTAGAAGAACAAAAGGTATATCCAAAGTCTAAAGCTAAAGATGAGAATGGCGATGGCAAAATTGATTACAATGAAAGAAAAAAGGCACTTGAAATTGACCAGACAACAGGTCTTCCAAAATATGAAATTAACGTAGCTGATATGTTAATAGAAAAATGGATTGTTTTACTTAACAGTTCAGCGAACACTGTTTCTGCGAAACAATATTCAATGTGTAAAAAAGTTCAAACAAAAGGTAAATATACCAAAAATAAAAGATGGGTACTTGGTGCAAGAATCCATTTTCCTAAAGGTCCTTTTAATGCCTGGGCAAAAATTCGTCCGCCTTTTGAATTCAGAGCTTTTGGCCCTAAAGGTGACATCGTAGGTATTGAAAACGGTGTTGTTGACAACACAGGGCAAATTTACCAAATCGTTGTTGAAGTAAATGGTAGAAATTATAATCATAGTCTTACTATTCGTTTAAAAGATGATCAAGAAGATGTTACTGACTATTTCATGGGTTATCTTTACTTCGCTGGTTGGAAAAAACTTATCTGGAAAAATCCTAACTATATTGAAAACGTAGACATTAGAGAAATTTTCAGATTACCATTATATCCTAAATCAAAACCTTATAAAAAACTTGACTGTTTTATCGTTTACAGACATGGAAATGTCCAAGGTGGCGATTTTGTTACTTACATTGCTAATGTAACGATTTCTTTTGACAAGGCTGTACTTGAAGAAGAAATGGATATCAATGACGAAGAAGTATGGCAAATCATTACTCAGCGTCAAAAAGCTAAAGCTGCTGTTGAAGAAAAACGAAATGCTGAACTTATTGAGCTAAGAAGAGTTGAAATGTTAAGAAAACATAATTCAGAAGCTGAAAGAAAAAGACAAGCAGGGGCAGGCGGTGGAGCCGCAAAACCTGCTAATCAGCCAGGTGGAAATCAGCCGGGTGGAAATCAACCAGGCGGTGGAGGCCAATAAAATAAGAGCATAAAAAAAAGCTTATTTATATATAGCCGAGTTAAAGCCCTTCTTCTGTAGAAGGGCTTTTCTCGTTTTATTAAGGTTTTTAAAAAAAAGATTAACTTTTTTTCAGGCTTTCCGAAAGTATATATGATAACACACATAACCCAGTTTCACTACAGGGAGGAGTCGAAATGAAAAAGTTATTCTATACCATAATTTTATTTGTGCTAATCTTAGGCAATTTACAGGAAGGATTTGCTATAAGTAAAGAATTAATAAATTTTGATAAATATGAAAAAAATCTTATCAAAAGCAAAGTTTATCCTAATATACAGCCGACGAGAATGCAGGACCCAAATAAAGTTGAAAAAGACAAAGTTACCGGAGTACCAATTTACCGGGTAAGCGTTTCAGACATGTTAATCAGAAGATGGCTTGTAACAATTAACTCATCCGGAACCTCAGTTGCAGCAAAAAGATATTCATACTGTAAGCCGGTACAAACAAAAGGCGTGTATGGCGGGAAAAAAAGATGGGTGCTTGGAGCAAGAATCCATTTTCATAGACTACCGTATAATACATGGGCAAAAATACATCCGCCTTTTGAAATTATTGCATTTAATAAAGAAGGAAAGTTTGTTAATATTGAAAACGGTGTAATTGATAATACCGGACAATTATTTCAAATAATTCTGGAAGTTAATGGAAGGAATTATAATAACAGTATTACGATAAGAATGAAAAACGATATCGATGAAGAAATGGATTATTTCATGGGATATCTATATTTTGCAGGATGGAAAAAACTTATCTGGAAAAATCCTAATTATATTGAAAACGTTGATTTAAGAGAAATCTTCAGATTACCTTTATATCCACGCTCTATACCGTATAAAAAGTTTGTTTGTTTTATTATAATGAGACAGGGAACAGAGATTGGTGGAGATTTTATCGTTTATATTGCAAATGTACGAGTTTCTTACGATAAAGCAATTGTAATTGAAGAAATGGACATTGATGATGAGGCAGCATGGCAAATCATTACTCAACAACAACGTGCAAGAGCCGAAAGAGACAGAAGAGTTAATACTGCAATTATAGACATCAGAAGAGGTGAAGCAAAACGTCAGCATCGAGCTTCTGCAGTGATGCAAAGAAGACGTAATGAAGAAACTGAAGATATCCGAAGAGCAGGCGGACAAGCGCCGGCAGGTGGAAATCAACCGGGGACTAATCAGCCGGGAGCAAATCAACCTGGTGGTAATCAGCCAGGCGGAAACCAGCCCGGAGGAAATCAAAATCCACCGAATAACTAAGATATTAATATCTTAAAAATATATTATCATCCCTGCCCCAAGTTGAGGCAGGGATTTTCTTTTTTAATAAAATAACGATTTTTGATTTGACTTTGTATAAGGTTTTTTTTAATATTGTTTGTACAAATACGCTGCTGTAGCTCAGTCGGTAGAGCAAAGGACTGAAAATCCTTGTGTCGACAGTTCGATTCTGTCTGGCAGCAACTAAAGCCGCTAAAATTATTAGCGGCTTTTTTTATTGTATAATTTTATTTATTATTCCGCTTGCTGCTACAACGTCATCTTTATAAAAAACAGCGGCCTGTCCCGGAGTAACTGATTTCTCAGCATGTTCTAATTCAACTTCATATTCATCATTACTAATTTTAGTTATATGGGAATATAATCCATTATGCCGGTAACGGATTTTACAAAAAAGTTTTTCTTCAATAAACTCCGGAATATATAAAACTAAATCCGAAATAATAAATTTACTCGATGTTAGGGGATCCCCAACTTCTATTTGATTGGTTTCGGGAATTATTCTTCTTACATACCCTGGCTTTCCTAATGATACCCCTAACCCTCTACGCTGCCCAATTGTGTAGAAAGGGATTCCATTATGTTTGCCTAGAATATTCCCTGTCTGATCTATAAAATCACCTTTTTTAATATCAGGATTCTTGCTTTTAATATATTCAACGTATTTACCGTCAGGAATAAAACAAACTTCCTGACTTTCCTTGCTCTGAATATGAATTCCTTTTTTTAGCAAATATTTAACGGTTTGAGCTTTTACTGTATCACCTAAAGGAAATATTAAATCCTTCAAAATATGCTTAGGAATTCGAGATAAAAAATATGATTGATCTTTTTTAGTATCAACGCCTTTTTTTATATTATAACCGAAATTATTTTTTTCAATTTTAGCATAATGTCCACTGGCAAGCTTATCAAAACCTCTTTGTTTAATAAATTCATAAAGAGCACCGAATTTAATAGTAGGATTACAAAAGATGCAGGGATTTGGTGTGTATCCCTTTAAATAACTTTCAATAAAATAATCAATAACGGATTCTCTAAACTCTATTCTTAAATCAACAACGTTATGCTTAATATTTATATCATTACAAACTTGCCTGGCTTTTTCTACTGAGTTTTCCAAAGGCAAATCCGGTTCTGTATCAAACAATAACATTGTAAAACCTTCGATATAATAATCTTCATCTAATAATTTTAAGGCAGCAGCAGTAGAATCAACACCGCCTGACATTGCAATTGCTATCTTCATATTATTAATATAACAAAGCAAAGCATGCGTGACATTTATTATTACATTGGGTATATTAAAAAAAATAAGTATTTTGGGAAAAAAAATGTCAATAAGACACAAAATAGAAACCAACGAGGAAAAATTTTTAAGTAAATATGCTTGCAAAGCAAAAGATTCAAAAGGAAGAGTAAATCAGGAACCGCAGTGCCCTTTACGCACAGTATTTATGCGTGACAGAGATAGAATAATTCATAGCGAAGCATTCAGGCGCATGAAACATAAAACACAGGTATTCTTCTCTCCCGCCAATGACTTATTCCGTACCAGGCTCACTCATACTCTGGAAGTATCTCAAATTTCAAGAACTGTGGCCAAAGCATTAAATCTAAATGAAGACTTAACTGAAGCTATTGCATTAGGCCACGACCTTGGGCACTCCCCTTTTGGACATACGGGGGAATACGTTTTAAATAAACTTTCTCCAAGTAATTTTTACCATGCCGAACAAAGCTTTAAAATTGTTGATTTTTTTGAAAAAGGCGGATTGAACCTGACAATTGAAGTAAGGGACGGAATATTAAAGCATTCAAAAAAAGGCGGCCCAATTATTGCGGATGATGTTTCCAGTTTGCCAATCACGCTTGAAGGTGAAATTGTAAGAATTTGTGACAGAATAGCGTATTTAAACCATGACCTTGACGATGCCCTCAGAGCAGATATTTTAAGAAAAAATGAAATCCCTGAATGGATATTTAAAAGATTTGGCAAAACACACGGCCAGAGAATAAATACAATGGTGGAAAATATTATACAAGCAAGTACCGAAAATGCTCATGTTATTACTGAACCTGAGATGGCAAAAAAACTCGATGCGTTTAAAGACTTTATGTATGAAAAGGTTTATAATCATAAAGCTATTAAAGAAGAAGCAGATAAAACGGGAAAAATAATTTCGGATTTATTTGAATATTTTATTAAGCATCCTGAAATCGTAGAAGAAAAAATGAAAAAAATAAAATATCCAAATCAAACTTCCATAGAAGAACAGGCCATTGATTACATTGCAATGATGACCGATGATTTCGCACTACGAAGTTATGAAAAATACATTTTTCCTAAACGCTGGTTTGAATTTAGTAGAGACTAATTTTTAACAAGAAATAAAACATGAAAATCAAAATTCTTATTGCAGGCATATTAGCAGTTGGGGTTGTTTTTGGACACTTTGCTTTTGGAATGAAATGGTATGTTAAACCAATGATGAATTCAAATACTGAAACTATTCTTCAAGCTAAATATGGAAAGAATATTTTGTCATTTTCATTTAATGCCTTACCCAAAATTAGTGTATATCCGCATCTAAATTTGTGTTACTTTTGTTTTATGAATAAATCGAATTCTACGTTATTACTTAATTAACATAATCTGTTTTTTTTATCGCCAATTTGTAAAAAATACTAATGTGATTTTGTAATATTCCGAAACCTTAAATAAGCTATACTCTATTTATGTAGCAGTATTATATAAAGCGAGGCGGATATGCAAAGTAAAATTAACGAATTGTATGAAAAACTGATTTCGGAATATGAATTATTAGAAAAAATTCTAAAAATCGAAGAAGAAAAAAACGGGTATCTTGTTCAAGGAAAACTTAAAGATTTTACTGAAATGAATGAGAATTTGGAAAAACTCGTTAATAATAGTTCAAAAATGGAATTGGAACGGATAAAACTTACTGAAGAAATAATGACAACGAACAAACTTAATAAAGATTCAAATCTCGGAGAACTTATTCCATTAATTCCTCAACCTTTAAGAGAAAAGTTTGAAAAATTATACGATGACTTTAAAAATATATTAATGGCAATCAAATTATATTCAAATACTAATTCAGAAATGTTAAGAAATACTTTAGATATTCTAGATATAACGCTTTCGCATTTAACTGAAGACCATGAGATTGAATACGGTGACTATGAGAATAACGTAAAACCTTTATCTAAAAGTGTTTTACTAAATAAATTAGCTTAACAAAGAGTGTAAAAAAAGGGAGAAAACCATGCCTTCAACATTTATGGGTATTGAAATCGGAAAAAGAGGTGTTATCGCACATCAAGTTTCTTTAAATACAACGGGACATAATTTATCCAACCTTAATACTGAAGGATACTCCCGTCAACGTGTGGTAATGTCAACAGCAGACCCAATTTATAAAGCGGATTTAACTAGAGAGCAGCGACCGGGACAAATGGGGACAGGTGTAAAAGTTGCGTCTATAAAAAGAATCAGGGATGAGTTTGTCGACGACCGGATTGTAACACAAAAAGCCTCAGTCGGATATTATAAAATCCGTGAAGCTTATCTTGTGCAAATCGAACACGTTTATAATGAACCTGCGGCTAAAAACATGCCTAGTTTAAGTACCTCCTATGATGAATACGTATCGGCATGGAACGCAGTCGCGAAAAACCCTACAGATAACGGAGCAAGGCAAACTCTTGTAGGAGCGGCGAAAAGTTTTTCCGCAAGATTGAACGCCCACTATAAAAAAATATTGGAAATACAGCAAAACGCAGACAAACGTATTAGAACAAATGTTGCTGAAATTAATAATTTAACTGAACAGATTGTGAAACTAAATACTGAAATTAAAAAAACAAAAGCAATGAGAGACAACCCCAACGATTTAATGGATAAAAGAGATTTACTCGTTGAAAAACTCGCTACCCTTACAAATATTAGTATTCAAAGAGGCGGAGAAGATGATTTCATCGTTTACATAGGTTCTCAGCACTTAATACAAGGTGATAAACGCGAAAAACTCGTTGTAATTGACGACCCTGAAAATGAAGGGCAGGCAAAAATCGTATGGCAAAAAGACAACCGTGAGGTGGTTTTTAAAGACGGGGAAATGAAAGGCTTACTCGTTATCAGAGATATTGAAGCGGCAAAAAAACTCCGCCAATTAAACTCGCTGGCAATAAACCTTACTGAAACAGTAAATGATATTCACAGAGACGGTTTCGGATTAAACCGTTCAACGAATAATAATTTTTTTAGGCATATTGCTCTCACTAGAGATGCAAGAGGAAATTACGATAGAGATAATGACGGGGTATTTGATTCAACCGTGCTTTTTAGAATTAGCGGGCTTCAAAAATTGAAACTAAATCAGCAAGTCGGAACCGAAGGAGTAATCAATTTAGGAAGGTCTCATGTAAACGGTGAAAATATATTAATTAGATATACTGCAACGGATACTGTAAAAGATATAATTGAAAGAATTAACAAAAGCAATGCCGGAGTGAGCGCATATCTAAATCACAGAAATCAACTAACGTTTAAAGCAACTATGTCACAAGACAGGCAATACATGGACCATGTAATAAGGCATATAGAAGATTCTGGAAACTTTCTCGTTAACTATGCAGGTATGCTAAAGCAGTCAGGCCAGGCAGGGGCTTTTGATTGGGAAACAGTAAATGCAGTAACGCGTATACAGGGAGGAGAAAGATATTACTCTATCGCGTATAAAAAACACGCTGCCAACTGGTTTTCTGTGAGCAAAGCAATAAATAGAGGCATTGATAACATCGCTGTGCGTCAGGGAACAGATACGGATGGTGACGGATACGTTGACAGGCCAAATACAACAGGAGACGCGAGAAACGCTCATTTGATAGTAAGTGTTCACGATACTCAGGCTGATAGAAGCGGTTCTGATTCACAAACAAAACTTGACCATAACCCTGTTTTTGTTGAAAAAAGTAATCTTTCGTTTAGATCGTTCATGCAGTTTATGGTAAGAGATATTGGTATTATCTCACAAGATGCCAAAATAGGTGTAAGTAAAGAAACCGCGATTTTGAAAAGCCTTGAGCAAACAAGGAAATCAATCAGCGGAGTTAATATAGATGAAGAATTAGCAAATATGATAAAGTTTCAACATGGTTATTCAGCAAGTGCGCGAATTATTACCGCAATGGACAGAATGCTTGAAACAATAATCGGGTTGATAAGATAAAAGCTTTTAGTCATTAAATCACGGAGGAAAACGAAATGAGAATAACTCAAAACATGATGACCAATAATATGATTAATAACATTCAAAAACATTCTGAAGAAATGGATAAATTACAGAATAATATTGCAAGCCAGCGAAGGATAAGGCTTCCTCATGAAGCTCCTAACGATGCAGGCGATTCAATGATATACAGAAGCAGAATTAACCGCCTTGAACGATATGAAAAAAACGCTGAAGAAGCCAGAAGCCGTTTACTGCATGTAGACGCTAACGTTCAGCATATCGTTCAGATTATGCAGCGCATTAGAGAACTCGCTGTACAGGGCGCAAACGGTGTATATACCCATAATGACAGAATAAAAATTGCAGCTGAAGTTGAAGAACACTTAAAATCAATTATTCAGGTTGCAAACTCAACTTATGCGGGTGAAACAACATTCGGTGGAACGAATATTAACCATCGTGCTTATAGAATACAGAAAAACCGTGTTATTGACCCTAAAACCGGAAGCGTAATATCTGGTAAACCCGTTGTGTCTAAAGTTACTTATCAAGGCGACATCGGATTAAAATACCGTGAGGTTGACCGCGGAGATTTTATGTCTGTTAATATTCCCGGCAACCAAATTTTCTGGGCTACAAATATGATGATTACAGCGGGTAAACCCGGAACAGGATACGTCGCGAATAGAAATATGCAGTTTAAAATAGACGGTGTTAAAATTCAAGTAAACGAGGGCGACAACCTTGAAACAATCGTAAATAAAATTAACAGCTCTGATATCGCGGTTAAAGCATCAATAGACAATACATCAGGGCAAAACCTTTTAATTATACAATCCACCAATCCGCATCAAGTATGGATTGAAGATATTGGCGGCGGAACTGTAATGCAGGATTTAGGTATTATTGCAGAAGGCGGTTCACAAGGCCCTAACAATTATTCACCTACCGCAACTGTTCACGGCGATTCTATGTTTAAAGCAATAATAAAACTGCGGGACTCTTTGTTTAAAAACAACGTAAACGGAGTTAACAAAGGCATTGGCCGTGTTGATGCTGTAATTTCAAAATTGACTCAAAGCTTGGGTAAAGTCGGGGGAAAACAAAGAAAAACCCGGGATCTAATAAAAAGACATTCACAGGATAAGTTATATACAACGGAAATATATTCAAAAATACAAAGCGTAGACATGACTGAATCAATCATGCAGTTAAGAGCAGTTGAAACAGCGCATAGAGCTGCACTTCAGGTGGGCTCAAGAATATTACGCCAGACATTACTTGATTTTATGCGCTAAAATTAAAACGGTTTACATTTGATTTAACATTAATTATTATTAAGAATATCTGATGTTCTTAAGAATGCCAAAAAAGGAGAAGGATTTTGGTGAGTACTGAAGAGCTTATTGAGGTTAAAACAAAACCTTACGGAAAAATACAGGTTAATCCCAAACAAAGAATAGAGTTTGACGAAGGATTATACGGATTTGAAAACGAAAAGATTTTCTTTCTGCTTGATATGGAAGAAGAAGACGGGCCGTTTTACTATTTACAGAGCGGAACCAGTGAAGAACTCGTTTTCATTTTAATCAACCCTTACACTTTTAAAAAGGATTTTGTTTTAGACATAGCCCGGGGCGAGCTAAAAAAATTAGGCATTTCCAACACGAAAGAGGATTTTGAAGATAAAATCCTGATATTCGCCATTGTAACTATTCCTGAAGACGGTTCGGATATAACAGCGAATTTATTAGGCCCTGTCGTTATCAACGTACAAGAACAAAAAGGCATTCAGGCGCTTTCATTAGTTGAAGGCTATGCTACCAAACACAGTATTTTAAAAGAACTGGATAAAATGAGAAATGATGAGGGAGTAGCCTGATTGTTAGTACTTGCACGTAAACCTAACCAGAGTATCATGATAGGGGATAATATCGAAATTCACGTGGTCGAAGTAAAAGGCGACCAGGTAAAAATAGGTATTACAGCGCCTAAAAACATCCGCGTTGACCGTAAAGAAATATACGTTGCGATTAAAGACGCAAACAAAGAAGCGGTTAAAACACCTCAAGTTGACAAACTTAAAGAACTTGGCAAAATGTTTAAAAAAACCGAAAAGAA
>CALGPD010000053.1 GCA_937960625.1 uncultured Spirochaetia bacterium
TATTTGTATTAGTTCTGTTATTTGTGTTTGTTCTTGTATTAGTTTTTGTTCCACCCTCAGTCTTAGGTGTTGTTGGTTTTAGTTCTTCCTGAGAAACCTGATGTGATTTATGAATTCTAACTTTTAAGTAAGCCAAAGCGAAGCTTCCTATTAGGAAAATTGCTGCCAGTATACTCGTTGTCTTTGTTAAAACATCGCCGCTTCTGGAACCTAATACAGATTGGGATGTGGATTGAAATAAGCCCATTTCATTTTTTGATGTTTGTAATAATACCAATAAAACGAGTAATACACTTGCGATTATAATTATAACGTTTAATACATCTGCGATTAATTCCATTCATTTATCTCCAATTTACAACTTGCAAAACATTTATCAAGTTAAAGTACACTTAAATATATAAGAAATCCATAAAAATTCAAAATTTTTAATAAAAAACTCGTTGAATGTATTCATTTGCTTATAAGCAAACTTTGTCCGTCCATTTCTCCGGGTTTTTTAATACCGAGAATGTCTAAAATAGTTGGAGCAATGTCTGAGAGCCTGCCGTTGTCTTTTAATTTAATATCCTTGCCTCTATTGGATACAAATATAAATGGTACCGGGTTTGTTGTATGCGCTGTAACCGTATTTCCGTTTTCATCTTTCATTTCTTCGGCATTTCCATGATCAGCAGTAATTAAAACGTACCCGTCGTTTTTCAATACTTTATTAACTACGCTTTGTACACAGTTATCCACGGTCTCAACCGCATTAACCGCGGCGTCAAATTTTCCTGTATGGCCTACCATATCACAGTTAGCAAAATTACAAATATAAACTTTCGCGGTTTTGCTTTTTATTGCATTAATTAATCTGTCTCTTACTTCAAAAGCGCTCATCTCTGGTTTCAAATCATATGTAGGAACTTTGGGGCTGGGAATAAGTATGCGTTTTTCATATTCCATTGGTTCTTCTATTTGTCCGTTAAAAAAGAAAGTAACGTGAGCGTATTTTTCAGTTTCAGAAATACGCAGCTGTTCAATTTTATTTTGCGCTAAAACCTGCCCAAGAATGTTTTTTAGATTTTGCGGGGGAAAAGCAACGGGTAAATCAAGGGTTTCATCATACCGGCACATACAGATATAATTTATATCCGGTTTTGCTCCCCGGTCAAAATCATCAAATTCGTCTAGAGTCATTGCCCATGTCATTTGCCTTGCTCTGTCCGGCCTGAAATTTGCAAATATAAAAGTATCATTTTTATTTAAACGAAATTCGGGTTTACAATCATCAACTATAACAGTAGGCTTTACAAACTCGTCATCCTCTCCGCGCTCATAGGCTTGTTTTAAAGCTTGAACAGCGCTATCAGCCTCTAACCCCTGTCCGAAATTAATCGCGTCGTAGGAAAGTTTTGTTCTGTCCCAACGCATATCCCTATCCATAGCGTAATACCGTCCGGATATGGTTGCAATTTTTCCAAGCCCCGTTTTTCGCATAAATGTTTGGATTTCTTCTATATATTGTTCGGCACACCTTGGCGGTACATCTCTTCCGTCCAGAAAAGCATGAATATAAACGTTATTTATGCCGATGTTTTTGCACATTTCAATTAAAGCTTTAAAGTGGTCAATATGGCTGTGAACCCCTCCGTCAGAAAGCAGTCCGGCAAGATGAACACTTGACTTTGATTTTTTTGCTGTTTTTATACTTTGCACTAGGATTTCATTATTAAAAAAATCACCTGTTTCAATTGCTTTATTTATTAAAGAAAAACTTTGATATACTATTCTTCCGGCTCCAATATTTAAATGCCCGACTTCACTGTTACCCATCTGGCCAATGGGAAGGCCAACGTCTTTTCCTGAGGCATTTAACTGTATATAAGGAAAGTTCTTTTTAAATCCATCTATTGCCGGTGTATTTGCCTTGAATACCGCATTGGTTTCATTATTTTTTCCTTCGCCCATGCCATCGAGAATTAATAAAACAACGGGTTTATCATTATTCAATTTATTTGTCTCCGTAACTAATTATTTGAGAAAATTTTTCAATATCCAGCGCAGCGCCGCCAACTAAAACTCCGTCAACATCCCTATTCTGCATAATTGATGAAATATTTTCCGGTTTTACTGACCCGCCGTATAATATCCTTACGTTTTCTGCCGTGTCTCCGTCAAATAAATCAAAAATAAGGCTGCGGATAAATGCATGCCCTTGTTGAATTTCTTCGTTTTGTGCAACTAATCCCGTTCCGATTGCCCAAACAGGTTCATAAGCAATTGTTAAAAATCTTCCGGTTTCAACGGATAAGCCTTTTAGAGCTTCTTTTATTTGCGTTTGCAAAACATCCCTGGTTTTTAAAGCTTTCTTTTGTTCAATGGTTTCACCAACGCATAAAACCGGTGAAAGGCCTTTTTCAATTGCAGTACAAACTTTTTTGTTAATCATTTCCCCTGACTCATTAAAAATAGTTCTTCTTTCACTGTGCCCTATTAAAACATGGCTTAAGCATAATTCTAATAATTGAGTATAGGATATTTCACCTGTGAAAGCTCCCTGCCTCTCAGGATAAAAATTTTGCGCCCCAACTTTTATAAAAGTATCTGCAAGAATATCCGAAACGTGTTTTAATAATGTGTATCCCGGGAATAATAAAATCTCCCGTTGTCGGTATTCGCTAAATTTGGCCTTTAGTTTTTCTGCAAAGTCTGCTGCCTGAACAATTGTTTTATTCATTTTCCAATTGCCTGCAATTAAGGGTTTTCTCATCTAAAAACTCCCTGAAGTTTTCGTTGTAAAATTAAGCATAATGTTTTTAGAGAAAAATGGCAAATAAAGTAAGGCAAAATATGAAAACTGAAGGGCCGATATAATTGTTGATTTTTTATTAAGGAAAATGTTGCAAAAATAATACGGAATTCTGTGTCGAAAACAATACAACTAAATATAACACTTTTTAAGTATGTGGTTAAATTATTATATAATAATACTTTAAGCGGATATGCTTTTTGGCATGCTATTTGCTTTATGATATATATCTTCAATCAAGAGGTGAAGAAATGATTAATCTAGTTTTATTCTTTTTGATTTTCAGTTTACCCGTTGCCATTTTCCTCATTGAAAGGGAGAAAGAAAAGGAAGAAAAATATGAATACGGAGATTATCCGGAAAATTGATTTAATATTTACCTTTAAGGAGAAATTATATGTTTAATAAACAGAAATTAAATTTTTTTCTATATATATTATTAATTATTATATTGCTGCTTTCCATTATTAGCGGATTTGCAATGAATAAGACCGGCCCTGAAATTTGTAAAAAAATTAAAAGGCAAATATCAATGTGTGATTTTTTTGTATATTCATCACTCCAGAAAAAAATTTGTATAAACAACGTGAAAAGAAAATTCGGCATGAAAATTTTCAAAAGATGCTGTAACCGTAAATCGTTTTAGAGTAGAAAATTTTTATGTAAATATAATATACCGAAATGATTTTAACATTTTTGTAGTACTAATAATTAATGGAATATGTTATAATATTAGGAGAAAAAATGATTAATATTCCGGATGTGCCTGTTATGGAAAACTATAATAAACTTTTAAATGAAAAAAGCTATTACGAAAGAAAAACATGGAATCTAAATTCTTTGGTCGAACTTTCTTTAATTATCAACACCGACTTAAACATTGACCATATACTCGATGTGGTTGTTTTAACGTGCATGGGGGAATTAATGGCTGAGAGTGTTGGGATCTTTCTGCCTGATAAATTCGGTGAATATGATTTTAAGCTTGCAAAATATAAAGGTTCGTTTACTGATATTAATTTAAATGATTATGAAATACATTCAGGAAGCAAAATAATTGATTATCTGAATTCAAACCCTTTACCCGCGCGTCTGGATGATATCGCGGATAATCCGGAACTTTCAGAGCATATTAAAAATATTGAAATATTCGATGCCAGAGTTATGGCCCCTCTTGTTATAAAAAATGAATTAAACGGAATTCTTATTCTTGGAAAAAAGTTAAATAATTCAGCATACAGTGATGATGATTTACACTTTCTGGAAATACTGTCACATATCTCCGGCATTGCGCTTGAGAACGCGAGGCTGTATGAAGA
>CALGPD010000054.1 GCA_937960625.1 uncultured Spirochaetia bacterium
AGAATTAAATCCCCTTATAGCATAAGACGCGCTTCTGTAAGCCGCATTATAATGACCTCTATTTTTATATCAAACAGCGTCATCATAATATCTGACGGCTGCTGTATAATACCTGTCATAACTATGTGACCTCCGGGTATTTCTATAAAACGCATTGCAATTGTATATAAACTCTGCGCTTGCTGTATTCTTCCTGCTGCTTGTGTTCTAGAGTAAGGGCCCCCCCTACTGTAGAGATAAACAATGCAACAATGATTGCAAGTGTTCTCCCGTATTTCATCAATCCTCTTAAGTAAATTATATTAACTAATTGTAACATTATAGGCTAATGAAATCTCTCTAAAACTTTATACTTTCACCCTCTTTTATGGAAATTTAATAAAATTAATGTAAAATACTGTAACATTCTCAATTGAACAATATTTATTACATAAATAGAATTCTAGATCCCTCCTAATATTTTTCAACCCGGATTATCATTTGTTTATATAACTTTCGAAAATCATCAGCGGGTTTGTTTAAAAAAATGAAATATGCAAAAAAAAGATAAGGAGGAGAAATTACTTTATAACCTGATTGTTCAGCGAAATCTTTTAGCTTAATGTAATTAGGCACAACGCGGCTGAAATCTCCTCTAAACCCAATTATAGCATATTCTCCTTCCGGCAGATCGTGAACACATGTTTTTTCACTTACTCCGGTTTTCAAAAAGCGGCATAAATCAAAATCGAAACCATCCGATATTATATTCTTAAAATTTTCATAAAATCTGTAAAAATACCAGCCGGTTGTGCTATAGCCTTTTTCAAATTCTTGAAACTTTCTATAAAAATCAAAATATTGTTTTTGATCCCCATGTTTCCAGTTTCTTGCGCTTGTAAACAAATACTTTCTCTTTGATAATTTTCTAATTTTACAGGAAAGATCAATATTTTTCTTTTTTACATATTGAATATAACTTAAGTAATCATTTGCTACTAATAAATCATTTTCAAGTTTTCTAATACAGCTTGTTATTTCATCCACCTTTTCTTGAAAAATATTCTCAAGAACACCGAGTTCTTTATCATAAAGAAATTCTTTAATTTGTTTTAATGAAAACCCTAAATCTTTTAACCGTTTAATATAGTCAATGTATATATACTGAACGTCATTATAATACCGGAAACCGGTTTCAGGGTCTTTATAAATCGCAGGCAATAAACCTATTTCATCATAATAACGTAAAGTCCTAATTGGTAATCCGGTTAATTTACTAAACTCGCCAATTGAATATTTATAATTGAATTCCATGAATTTATTATACAATTAATTTTAATTTTTTAAATGATTTTTTTTCTTGAACCTCCAGTTAACTGGAGAATTATAATTTTAATAGTTAAAAAAAATAGGAGCAAAGCTAAAATGAAATCAGATGAAGAAATGAATAGAAGACATTTTATCAAAATGGTTTCAACTTATGGGCTCAGCGCTTTAACGGTGCCCGTTATCCCTTCTTTGTTAAGTTCAAGACCCATGCAATCTACAGTGAGTATTGCCAAAGGTAAAGTTAAACACGCTTTACTTGTTGATAAAGTTATTAATAATCTCGGTGGAATGAAAAAATTTATTAGCAGAGGCGATATTGTATCAATCAAACCCAACCTTGTATACGCGAATAGTTATAAGTTAGCAACAACGACAAATCCTTATGTAGTAAAAAGAATTATTGAATTATGTTTTGAGGCAGGGGCAAAAACAGTAAAAGTAACGGATAATCCTTCAGATGGAAGTGACGCAAAACAAGCTTTTCGATTAAACGGCATACAAAAAGTTTGTAAACAAACAGGCGCTGTTTTAATCATGCCTGCGGAAAATAAATTCGTAGAAATGAATATTAAAGGCAGGAAGCTTAAAAAATACCCTGTTTATAAAGACTTAATCGAATGTGATAAATTAATTAATATTCCAATTGTAAAAAATCATATGATAACGAATTATTCCGGGGCAATAAAAAACCTGTTAGGTGCTGTGGGGGGAACGCGTTTTGAACTGCATGAATCAATAAATCAAAATCTGGTTGATCTGGCTAAATTTTTTAAGCCCCGCCTAAATATTGTGGATGGAATAAGAGTACTCTATAGAAACGGCCCTCAAGGGGGGAGCGTTAAAGACGTTTTATATAAACATACCTTAGTTGCAT
>CALGPD010000055.1 GCA_937960625.1 uncultured Spirochaetia bacterium
TGAAATCCAGGATTTATTCCACGAGTTTAAACTGGAAACTGAATAGAATATTCATAACATAAACTTTTCTTAAAAAACATTTTTTATTTGAAAATATTGCCTGTGTATGTTAATATGATTTCATGGCCGAACTAAGCGGACTTGAGAAAAAAATATTATTAAAGATGTATGAAAATCAGCAAGGCGTTGATATGCGTTTTATTTTAAAAGAAACGATTATGAATTCTTTTCCTGATGACAATACTGATGTTGAATATTTTTTAGAATGGATGGCAGACCAGGCATATATTTACAGCCCTAGAAAAAGTTTTTCTTTCAGGTTTACTAAAGACGGCATAGCATTTTGCAAAAAATATTTTATTTAACAAATCAAAATTATTATTATTAAAGTAAAATTTGACTTATTTATAAAACAATAGAAACTCGAATTAAAGCAAAATTAGATGCAGATATACACTAATTTAGTGTAAGGTATGGTGTAAAATAATAAAAACTAACTAAAAGTTAGTTTTTATTATTGTTTTTAATTAGTCTGCATAGTATTTGTTTTATATTGAAACTTGCGTTAGTAACTAAAGTGTAATTTTTTATGATTGAGTGTATATTAATCTTTTATTAAGATATATATAGAACTATTTTCGGAGGAAATTTTATGGGAATTTTGGACGGTAAAAAAGGAATCATTTTCGGTTTGGCAAATGCCGACAGTATTGCTTATGCGTGTGCAAAGATTGCAAAAGAACAGGGTGCTCAAATAGGCGGAACTTACTTAATGCCTGAGGATAAATTTGAGAAATATTTAAAACCTGAGACTGACCCTATTGGATTTGACTTTTTAATGAATTGTGATGCAACGAATATGAGCGATGTTGACAACGTTTTTAACACTGCTAAAGAAAAATGGGGAAAGATTGATTTTCTTGTTCATTCTATGGCTTTTGCAAAAGCTGATGAACTTGGAAAAATTAGGTTCCATAAATCTTCACTTGAAGGTTTTCAGTTGGCATTAAACGTTAGCGCATATACCTTTATTACACTTGCAAAGAAGGGCGCGGAATTAATGACAGACGGGGGCTCAATGACTACTATGTCATATTACGGCGCGGAAAAAGTAATTCCGGGTTATGATATAATGGGAGTTGCAAAAGCGACATTAGAAACAATTACCCGTTATCTTGCTCACGATTTAGGCGCTGATAATATCCGGGTTAACGCATTATCTCCCGGGCCTATTATGACGAGAGCAGCAAGCGGAATAACAGGGTTTGATAAATTACTTGAAGAAGCAGGAAAGAAAGCTCCATTAAAAAGAACAGTAACGATTGACGAAGTTGGCTATACCAATACGTTTTTATGCAGCGATTGGGGCAGTGGAATAACCGGTGAAGTTATTTATATTGATGCCGGAGCAAATATTATGGGAATATAAATGAAATTTAGATTAAGGTTTTTGGCCCTCGTTATTATAGCTTTTTTACTTAGTGCGGGCTATTTATACAGGCATAAGCTATATAATTATTTTAAGGATTTTAAAAATAAGGGACGGTTACTTTTTTACGATAACGGATGGAAAAGTATTCCCGACAAATATTATTCATTAAAAGATTTTAACGGACAAAAACCTTTTTTAATGAATTCATTAATTACTGTAAAAAAAGGACGTTATTTTAAAATAAGGTTATTGAAATTAAGACGGGAAGGCGGGCTTGCGCCTTTCCGTGTTTATTTATTTTCATTTGACCCTCAATATTTTGATTTTAAAGTCCATGTAAATACAAAGAGAAATTTTATAAAGAAATTTTTTTACAATGATATGCTTTTCGGTGTCAATGCTTCGTTTTTTGATGCTAGGGGCAGAATTATTGGCCTTGTGGTATCAAACGGAAGACGGATTACAGGAGCTGAAAGTAAAAAGCGCGCATATTTTATGGTGCTTAGAAATAGAAAACAACCTGTTATTTTTTCTTCAAATTTAGAAAAAACGCGATTGAAAATAGTACAGGAGGCAGTTAGGGGCTATCCGTTAATTATGAACAACGGAATAGTGCATCCGGGAGTTTTTAATAATACTAAAAGAAACAGCAGGATTTCCCGCCGAACCGTTGTAGGTAAGCTTTTAAACGGAAATATTTGCTTTTTATTAACAGATACTATTATTGCCGGTTTGTCATTAAAGGAATTGCCTATAGTACTTGGCGGCCTTGGCTCAAGGGATGCTCTAAACCTTGACGGCGGCGGTTCAACTCAAGCGTTGTTTTCTCATAAAGGTTTTAATATTGAAATAAACGGCAAAGAGAAAATACCTGTAGTAATAGGTGTATATCCAAAAAAAGACATTTAAGCTTTATTGTTTTTAATATGTATTATTTGACATTTATTTTTTTTTAGATATAATAAATCTATATATGGAAAAATTAAAAGATTATGATGCAATAACGAAAGAGCTTGAAGATGTACGTGGTGAGTTAAACTTATTAAAAAAACAATACGATATTCTAGTGAGAACGAGTCAATATCTTGATTTTGACAGTGTTTTTTCAATAATCACAGGCCATTTAAAAAATAATTATGGATTCGAGGGGTTTATTCTCAGTTTAATTAATGCTGATCAGGAAAATTTCAGCACTATTAAATTCGATGTACCTTCTGAGTTTAATGAAAATACATTAAATTACCTAGGTAAAGATATAAGCATTCATAAAACTTCTTCAAGCATTTCTAAGAGCATAGTTTCTTATAAACCCGTGCTTTTTTACGTTACAGATGATTTCAGATCCGAGTGCAAATTCGATCAGGCATTAATTGAAAACTTTGAAATAAAAACGTGTTTACACATCCCTATCAGTTTTCAAACTGAAATTATGGGTGTTATAACATTAATGAGCCATATTTCTCATATCTACGCGGATGAATCTGATATTAATGAAATGTATATGTTTTTAAATCAAATTGCCTATATAATTAAAAACTCAAGATTATACGATAACATGGCACAGGGCAGGGCTTTCCTTTTGAGTTTAGTGGAGAATTCGCCAATTGGAATTCAAGTTGTGAATAAAAAGGGCCAGATTATTTTTGTAAATCCTGCAATAGAAAATATCGGAATATTTAATCCCCGTGACGTCCCTATTATTAATTGGATTGATAACGAAAGTATAAAAGAAGCAAAACTTGATATGGATTTTAAAAAAGTACTCAGCGGCCGCACAGTATACCGTGAAAACGTTTCCATGCGCTCAATTATATCTGATAAAATAAAGTTCTTAAACCTTACCTTAACGCCTATATATAACGAATTGAATAATGTAGAAAACGTTTTAATGATTTTTTATGACAATACTGAGAAAGCCATTGCTGAAAAAACTCTATTAAAAGATTTACAAACAGCGAAAAAAATTCAGAATAGCGTAATGTCTCAGGATATAAATAAAATGCCCGAACTTGATATAGGAGTATATTTCCATCCCATGATGGAGGTCGGGGGAGATATTTACGATGTTTTTTCTCTTAATAAAGAAACTTGCAGAATTTTTATTGCAGATGCAACCGGTCACGGTGTACAGGGTTCATTAACAACTATGCTGATAAAAGCAGAATATGATAAACTTAAAACACTTGAGTTAGAGCCGAATATTTTATTAAAGTTGTTTAATAAAACTTTTTATGAAAGCTACCCTAATCTAAACGTATTTTTTACATGTTTATTAATAGATATTGATATTAAAAACAACAAACTTTTGTTTGCCTCTGCCGGAAGCCCGCCTCAGATCTTAATTAAAAACGGACAGCTGCATAAAATTAATTGTCAGGGCACTGTTATAGGTG
>CALGPD010000056.1 GCA_937960625.1 uncultured Spirochaetia bacterium
TAATATACCCGTAGTTTTACATTTAGACCACGGTGAAGATTTTGATATTTGTAAGGATTGTGTTGACAGCGGATTTACTTCCGTTATGGTTGATGCTTCAAAACATCCATTCGAAGAAAACATCAAAATAACAAAAGCAGTTGTTGAATACGCGCATTCCAAAGGCGTTGTTGTTGAAGCAGAGTTAGGTAAATTAGCCGGTGTTGAGGACAATGTCAGCGTAGAAGAAAAAGACGCTATTTATACCGACCCTGACCAGGTAAAAGAATTCGTTGAAAAAACTAATTGCGACTCTCTTGCTATTGCAATAGGTACATCTCACGGAGCGTATAAGTTTAAAGGTAAAGCCAATCTTGATTTTGAAAGGCTTGAAACAATCTCTAAACTCGTTCCCGGTTTTCCGATTGTATTACACGGTTCATCAAGCGTGCCTAAAGAATTTGTTGATTTATGCAATAAATACGGAGGAAAATTAGCCGGAGCAAGCGGAGTGCCTGAAGAAATGTTAAGAAAAGCAGCATCAATGGCAGTTTGTAAAATAAACATAGATACTGATTTGCGCCTCGCCATGACAGCAGCAATCAGACAAAACTTAAATGAAAACCCGGAAAATTTCGACCCTAGAAAATATTTAGGGCCTGGAAGAGAAGCAATTAAAAAAATGGTTGCTCATAAAATTAAAAATGTACTTGGTTGTTCCGGAAAAGCATAACCAAAACTTAAAAATATTATTGCAAAAAAAACTTAAGCATGTAAGAATAGATAAAAACAAACCGGGAAATAAAAATGGATGAAATTAAACCTATTATAAATAAACTCGTTAATAATACCGATTTATCCACAGTAGAGATAGAACATCTTTTTACTAAAATAATGAGCGGTGAAGCCACGCCGGCACAAATCGGAAGTGTCTTAACATCATTACGTATGAAAGGCGAGACCATTGATGAAATTACAGGCGCGGCAAAAATAATGAGGCATTTCTCAACAAAAATACCGGTTAAAAGCCAGGATGATTTACTCGATACTTGCGGAACAGGCGGCGACGGTTCTAACACTTTTAATATTTCAACAGCAGCCGCAATTACAGCAGCTTCCTGCGGTATAAGAGTTGCGAAACACGGTAACCGCAGCGTATCTTCAAAATGCGGAAGCGCGGATGTATTAAAAGAACTCGGTGCTAATTTAGAAATTACGCCGGAAAAAGTCGGACAATGTGTGGATGAAGTAGGAATTGGTTTTCTTTTTGCGCCATTATTGCACGGTTCAATGAAATATGCTATCGGCCCCAGGCGTGAACTCGGTATCAGGTCAATTTTTAATGTGCTTGGCCCTTTAACAAACCCCGCAGGAGCTAAAAATCAGCTAATGGGAGTTTTTTCCCATAAACTTGTAAAGCCTATTGCTTCTGTTCTAAATAATCTTGGTGCAAAAAAAGTTATGGTTGTTCACGGAAGTGACGGGCTTGATGAAATCACGACAACGGGTAAAACCCTTGTTTGTGAATACACCTCAGGAAAAGAAAAAGAATGGGAATTAAACCCTGAAGATTTCGGCATTGAGTTAGCACAAAGTAAAGACTTGATAGGCGGAGAAATAAAAGAGAACGCTGAAATAATAAAAGCAATTTTTTCCGGCGAAAAAAATGCCAAAAGCGATATAGTTGTGTTAAACGCGGGCGCGGGTATATACGTTGCGGGCGGCGCACAAAGCATTGAGGAAGGCATTAAACTTGCTAAGCAGGCCATTGAATCAGGCAAAGCCGCGGAAAAGTTGCAGCAGCTTATTGATTTTACCAATTCTTAAACGGATATTTATTAATGAAAAAAATAGAGGCAATAATAAAACCGTATAAACTTAACCCGCTTATGATTGAACTTGAAAAAATTGGAATTACCAAACTTACGGCAGAAGAAGTAAAAGGTTTTGGCAGAAGAAAAAGTGTTTCAAACTTTTACAAGGTAAAAAAGGGCATGAATTTTATGCTTGAGTATTTGCCGAAATTAAAACTTTACATTATCGTTGAAGATAATATTGTTGATGATGTAATTCAAATAATACTTAAAAATACTTCAACAAAAGAAATTGGGGATGGAAAAATCTTCGTTACTGAAGTGTTGGACTGTATAGACATAAGGTCCGGCGAACGTGGATTTTGCGGAAACCCTGATTAAATAATTAAAAACAGAAATCATGGAGAATATATATGAATGTACTCGTTATAGGTTCAGGCGGTAGAGAACACGCTCTTATTGTAAAAATATTGGAAAGTAATAAAGTAGACAAAGTATATTGCGCGCCAGGGAATGCGGGAATTTCAAAGCACGCTGAAATTATTGATATTCAAGTTAATGAGTTTGACAAATTAATAGATTTCGCGAAGAACAATAATATCGGACTTACTGTTGTCGGGCCGGAAGACCCTTTGGCTAACGGGATTGTTGATGAGTTTGAAAAAAACGGGCTGAAAATTTTCGGGCCGAACAAGAAGGCCGCACAATTAGAAGCGAGTAAATCGTTCGCAAAAGAAATTATGCTTTTAAACAACGTTCCCACAGCTTTTGCTGCTGAGTTTTCAGATTCAAAAAACGCTATAAATTACCTTAAAACAAAACAACCGCCTTATGTTATTAAAGCAATTGGGCTTTGCGCGGGCAAAGGCGTTGTTGTTACAAGTGATTTAAAAGAAGCTGAAGCCGGTGTTAAAAATATGCTTGAACACAACGCGTTTGGTGACGCAGGAGCAAAAATTTTAATAGAAGACTATCTGGACGGAGAAGAAACTTCGATTTTAGCTTTTACGGACGGAACAACGATTAAAACCCTGCTTCCCTCCCAGGACCATAAAAGAGCTTATGAAAACGATTTAGGCCCTAACACAGGCGGAATGGGCGCCTATGCTCCGGCTTCCATTATTACAGATGAAATGCTTGAAACCGTTTATTCTGATATATTATATCCCACATTAAACGGTTTAAAAAACCGGGGAATAACTTTTAAAGGCGTTTTATACGCCGGGCTTATGATAACAGATAAAGGCCCTAAAGTCGTTGAATATAATGTGAGGTTCGGCGACCCTGAAACTCAGGTTGTATTGCCCCTGCTAAAAAGCGATATTATTGATTTAATGTCCGCGTGTATTCACGGAACTCTCGATAAAACACCTCTTGAAAACAAACAAAAGCATTCATGCTGCGTTGTTTTAGCTTCAGGCGGTTATCCGCTTAAATATGAAAAAGGAAAAGAAATCACGGGAATTGATAAGGACTATCAAAATACAGTTATTTATCATGCAGGAACAAAAAATGAAAACGGCAAAATCCTTACAAACGGCGGCAGAGTGCTAGGAGTAACGAGTACATCGTGCAATCTTAAGGCTGCGAAGGAAAGAGCTTTAGATGTTATTAAAAAAATAAAGTTTGATAAAATGCATTTTAGAAAAGATATTGCTGATAAAGAACTTAACAGGAAACGCGTTAGCATTATTATGGGAAGCGATTCTGACCTTGAAACAATGAAACCGTGCCTTGATATATTAAAAGGATTAGAAATCGGTTTTGATGTACATATCGGCAGTGCTCATAGAACACCGGAACAGGTTAAATTATACGCTCAAAACCTAAAACGCAAAGGGTATAAAACTGTAATTTGTGCGGCAGGATTGTCCGCGCACCTTGCCGGTGTAATTGCGTCGTTAACTCCCCTACCCGTTATTGGTGTGCCCATGAGCGGGGGCTCACTTGGAGGCCTTGACGCTTTATTAAGTACTGTGAATATGCCGGGAGGAATACCCGTTGCCACTGTATCTCTTGGCAAAGCCGGCGCAAAAAACGCGGCTATATTAGCAGCGAGAATAATCGCGTTGAATGATAAAAAAGTTGAAAAAAAGTTAAATGAATATACAAAAGAGATGCAGAGCAAAGTTATTGAAAAGAACGGGAAATTACAGGAAAAAGGATATGAAAATTACTCATAATTCCATACTTTAACTTACTTTTAAACATAATGATAAAAAAAATTCAAAATAATAAGACTATTATAAAATAAAGTAGTTGAATTTTTCAATTAAAATGAATTAAACTTTATAATATTATAATTCATTATTATATTATGATTTGAAGAGGTATTCGTGATAAAAAGTCTCGAAAACAAGTTAATAAAAAGTAGAATTCTTAAGGAAAGGAATTTTATGACTGCATATCAATCTGAATTTAAACCGGAAAGCAAAATGTCCGACAGACCAAAAAAGAAGAAAGTTGTATTAATTTACGAAAGAAGAGATGAAACGAGCAGAGTTTTAGTTGAACTATACGATGCTTTAGGCTATGAAGTTGATTTAACTACAAATGTTAATAACATCCCTGATAAAAAATTCGACTTGATCGTTACCGAAATAGAAGAATGCCAGGAGTTAACTAAAAAAGTTACCAACTACAATCCATCAGTAAAAATTCTAATAATATCAAATTTTTCACGAGACCAATTTGTAAAACAAGTTTTTGAAAATCAAGGTATAAAAGTTTTAATAGAAAAATCATATAAAATCCGTGATTTAATCAGGATGACTAAAATCGCTCTTGCAAGTGAGATTGAAGAACTGTTCGGACTCGAAAGGTTTATGGCTTCAAAAGAAAACAACCATATTATACGTACTATTGATTTTAAATTAAGCAGAGATAAAATTGAAAGCGTTAATGTTGGTGAAACAGTATATCATGAAATAGATAATTTTATAACCGGTAATAACTTGATGGGACATATTGAAGATATTGACATGCTTCACTATGCGATTGGTGAACTTGTTGATAATTCCCTTGAAGCCCAGCTTCAATCCGGCAGAGATGAAATTGAATTATTTTTTGAATACGGATTTGATGAAACCAAATTCGGATTTTCTATCCACGATAAACTCGGTACCCTTGCTCATAAAAACGTAACAAGCGGTATAGGGCTAAAGATGCGTGATGAAAACGGCGGCACTCCTCCGGAACATTACGTTAATAATACCTATTTAGGCCCCCGTGGACGCGGATACTATATCATCCAGTATTC
>CALGPD010000057.1 GCA_937960625.1 uncultured Spirochaetia bacterium
TAAATTTGAATCAGGTGAAATTAAACTGCAGCTTAGTGAAATTAAAGTTTCAGATATTGTTAGTTCAAGTTTACATTCACTTGGGATATTAGCGCAAAAAAAGCAAATAATTATTAATACAAATATAGATCAAAATATTAAAATACTCGTTGACGCTGCTAAAATAATTCAAGTAATAAATAATTTGCTATCGAATGCAATTAAATTTACTCCTTCAGGTGGTAATATAGAAATCTCAGCAATTAATAATGAAAATGAATTACAAATTCACGTTGTTGATTCAGGGTTAGGTATACCGGATAATAAAATTGAAAAACTTTTTTCAAAATATCAAATGGTTCATTCAGCAGGTACGGCAGGAGAAAAAGGTTCGGGCTTAGGATTGTCTATCTGCAAAAAATTCGTTGAAGCGCACGGAGGAGAAATTTCAGTAACCAGCGAACAAGGAAAAGGCAGCGACTTTTACTTTACAATTCCGCAATATTAAATTTCTCAAAACCATTGATTTATTTAATTACGAAAATTAGTTTTTTTTATAAAACAATAGAAATACGAATAAACATAAATTTAAGATACAAAAATACACTAATTTGGAGTTAAGCTCAGACGAAAATAGGAAAAATTAATTATATACCTATATTTCTAAAAAAAAATTAATTTTCATCAATATTTTTAATTGCTATACATTAGACTTTTTTATATAGCGGAATTCACATTAATTAATACAGCAAACTTACGCAGGATGCGGTTTACTCAATGGTTAGAAAATAAAAAAGACTTACGCCCTTTCTCAAAGTGTAAGTCTCTTGATGCTCCTCCGGCTGGACTCGAACCAGCGACCCATTGGTTAACAGCCAATTGCTCTACCAGCTGAGCTACAGAGGAGTATTTATTTGCTGTTAATCGTAGCAACTAATATAACGATAATTTCGGTTTCAATCAATAGCAACTTAATTTTTTTTTAATATAAATTCACGTTTTTTTTCTTTTTTTAAAAAAAGATTATTCCGGCTTATCCATGCATTTTTGACAAATTTTTTGCTGCATATTGTTTGGAGAAACAAACAATTTGTCTCCTAGCGGATTGAATGCCTGCCCGTTTGATCTATTAACAATGTAAATCTCCTTACACTGTTGACATTTAAAAACATCAAACTTTTCTGCATCAATTGCTTTTTTCAATAAAGATTTTTGAAAACCAAAATGCTCGAGCCATACAAAGCTTTCAAATTCATGCGAAAACTCATTGAATAAATCTAATTTACTCTCTTTTTCTTGAAAAATCATAACACCCCTACTTTATTTCATTAATTAATCAAAAAAACTTAATCGCTGAAAAGATTTATTCCAAATTAATAAAACACAATACTATTTTAATTATCACTACATTTAAGTATAAAAATAAAACGGTAATATTTCATTAATTTTTTAAAAAAGTAAATAACAGAAGAAAAAAATTCTTGAAGAATTCATATATAGATAAAATAAGTTTCGAAATTATCCTTTTCTTTTTTCTGCATTTTTTTGGCGTCTCAATTTCTTTTCCATTTTTCTTTTAAGGGCCATTTCTTTTTTATATCTCTGTGAACTGGGTTTTTCATAATAAGTACGTTTTTTTAATTCTCGTCTTATACCGTCATTTTCACATCTTTTTCTGAAACGCTTAATTGCAGATTCGATATTTTCATTATCCCGTACGTCAATTTCTGACAAACTACTCACCTCATTTCATCTAATATTGCTGCTTTTCATAAAATTATTTATAAAAAGTATAGTCATTGAGTTTATGTAAAATTAAAGATAACGGAAATAAGTTTATAAGTCAAATATGAAGTTAAAAATCATGAATTATAGATGTTTTAATAAAAACAATGTAAATAATCCGGTTACAATTCCTGAAAAAAATGAACTTAACAATAATATTCCGGATAAAAATAATATTCCGGATTGAATAGAAGGAAGGATAAAATACGCCATGCATAACTGGCCAATAATATGAAAAAATGCTCCGATCACTGAAAGCCCTATACTTGAAACCCTTGTTTTTAATAGAACGTGAAATAAAATCATAGCAAGTACGGATAAAACAGAGCCTGACAAGCCTAAAAAGAAAGCAGGAGACAAAAAATAACCTGAAAATAAAGATACGATTAGAACCTTTGACAGGGCCACAAAAATTGAAACTTTATATAAAGAATGTATTATAAAAACTAAAACAATACTGTTGGCTAAACCTAATTTTATCCCCGGTATTGGTTTTGGAATAAAACCTTCAATATAAGACAAAAAGCAAGCCAATGCAATAAAAAAAGCAATATAGAAATCCTTAATATCCTTATCAGAAGTTATATACCGCTCTATTACCTGCATCTGACATCCACTTCGTTCTCTTTGCTTGATTTAATATAAACTGAAACCTTATTCGGCACACACGATATTAAAGCACCGGCTTTATTTGTAAACCCCATTTGTATGCAAATCTTATTTTTACAAAGAGAATGAATAAATCCCACTTTACCGTCTTTAATCAATATTATTACATCAGAAATAGCGCCTTTAAATCTCAATTTCCTATTTTTATTTAAAGTATATTCAAATTTACCCTTCGGTGTGGAAATAATAACGAGCTTACCTTTTTTTTGGTTAACGGAATAAAGCGTAAAAACCGTTGATGAAAAAATAAAAAAGATACAAATGATTATAATATCAGCGGTTTTTATCTTAATATTCATTTATTATAATATCAGCCTTTTCCCATAATTCACTTATAAACTTTTCTATAGCATCCTGTTCAAGCATTTCTTTTACAAAATCTTCAAGTTTGCTTTTAACTTTATCAAAAGGAAGTACATAATCTTCAACGTAATCGTCAACTAATGAAATATGAAAACCTGCATCTGTGACAAACGGCTTGGATATAGTACCAGGTTTCATATTAAAAACAACGCGCGCGAATTCTTCATCAATTTCATCAAAAGTAAAATACCCTAAATCTCCTCCGTATTTTGAACTGGCGCAATCTGAATGATTCTGCGCGATTTCAGCAAAATCCTGGCCATTTTTTAAGTTATTAAAAAGAGATTCAATTTTGTCTTTACTTTTCTTAACATCCTCTGTTTTATCAAAATCATTGACTTGTATAAAAATATGACGGGCTTTTACAGCAGGGCCTTTTATAAAATTTTGTTTATTTGCGTAATAAAAATCTTTTAAAGTTTTTTCGTCAATTTGTTCAAGACAACCTGTTAACTCTTTTTCATAAACTTTATTTATTACTATTTCATTTTTAATATCTTCGAAAATTTGCTCAACAGTTAAACCCCGAGCTTTTAAGGAGTTTTCAAAATCAATTTGTGAAGGAAACACACCGGTTATTTCATTAAATTGCTTTTTAACCTCCTGTAATTCTGCATATATCCTGTTCTCTTCTGCATATTGAACAATTAATAAATCTTCAATAAGCTTATCTATAACAAAACTCTTTATTTCATATATATCGCTATCGGAATATTTTTCATCATCAGAATAGTTATTTTTAATAAATTCTTGAAGTTTAATTTGAAAAATATTTCTGCTTATTTCTTTTCCGTTCACAGTAGCAACGTTTTCCATAAAAATACCTTATCAGTTAATAATTGAATTATAATATTAGTAATATTATATGGGCAAGCAATACTTAAAGAATTACAAAATAAAAAAGCGGGTGATTAAACCCGCTTTTTCTATTTAAACAGTGTTACCACTATATTTTTATTATCTTCCGGAACCTCTTAAAACTCTAACTTTATAAGCTTTTTTAACTTTTGTTCGTCGCCTGATTTTAAGAAGCTTACCGTCTTTAGAAATCGCGAAAATATATTCATTATTTCCGGCAAGCAATCCAAATACTTTCTGCTTTAATTTATGGGTCCAAATCATTTGTCCTGCCGCAGAAAACTCGTATATAGAATTTCCACCACCAGATATAAACAACCGGCGATTCTGTATTTGAATATGGATATTATTTCCGGCTAAATCTTTAGTGAAAATCTCTTCTCCGTTTCCGACATTTAGTGAGTATATTTTATTTTTTATACTAAAATAAACATTGGAACCAAAAATAACAGGATTTATCCTTGAAGATTTAAAATCTTTTTTCCAGATTATTTTCCCATTATCACTTTTTATTCCAAAGATCTTACCTCGATAGTTTACAGCAAGTACTCTTCTGTTTGTAATTAAAACAGGCGCAATTAATCTATTTTCAAGGTCAACCGCCCATTTCTGCAACCCGCTGTTTCTATCCAAAGCGTAAAGTTTACCGTCTTCACAACCCGCATATACAATTGAATTGCCTACAGCAACAGAACCCCATATACCGCCGTCAAGATGTTTTTTCCAGATTGTTGCACCGGAATCAGCATTCAGACAATATACATTTCCTTCAATTGTACCGAAGTAAAGCCTTGTGCTTTTTACTATCATACTGGATTTGAATATCATTGTTCCAAGGCGCTTTTTCCATTTTACTTGGCCATTGGCAATATCAACAGCGTAAACAATACTGTTTCTAGCACCGAAGTAAATAGTATTTCCTTGAATAACAGGAGTTGAATCAAGGCTTGCATTTACTGCGATTTCCCACTGTAATTCTCCTTGTTTTGCCATGTCAACTGCTACGAATTTACCTGCAGAAGTTGCAAAGTAAACAACGTTATTTTTTTCAAGGATAAAAGATGTAGGTTTGTATTTAGTATTAAATGTATTAGCCACACGCTTGAGGGTTATTTCTTTCGAGCGGGTAACAGTAACATAAACGGGTTTATTCGCTGTCATCCGTATTAATTTAATTTCAGGCCTATATGATTTAACTCCACCTGGAACAGTAAAAGTTGAATTATATGTATGATAACCCCTTTTTTCAATTCTTACTTTTATTTCAGCACCCGGTTTAAACTCACCGTTATATTCCGGAGTGTTTGTTTCAGTTCCGTTTATAAAAAGAACTCCGCCTTGATTGCTGATCGCGACCTTAACAGAGCCAACAGGATCACGGTAAGTTTTTGTTTGAGAAAATAGATTTTTATCTTCTGTTGTAAGGCCTTGACTTTTTATATTAGCAAGTTGTTTTGCTTTATTAATAGCACCAATTGCTTCTATCTGTTTATTCTGAGCAATTCTAGTTTGAATTTTATCTATATCTTTATTCAACTCTTCACTGATCTTTTCGTTAGATGCACGTGTTACAACAACGCTTTGCCCTTTATCTACTACGGTCTCAGCTTGAATTGCTTTTATAATTTTAGTTTTCATGTTTTTATCAACATCAACATTAATTTTACGCCTGACTTGAACTTTTCCTCTTTCTACTGCAACACGGGTAGCCTCATCTTGTTGATTATAAGAAATTGAAAAACGCGTTCCTCTTACACCCGCCACTGCGGTTGGTGTATTAACATCGAAATTACCGTCTTCTTTGACTTTATTTGGTTCAACAACGAGTTTACCTTTAAACAAATTAATGTTAGTCTTTTCCTGCTTTGACTTGCTGGAAAGATAAGCCATTAATTTCATTTCGGAATTTTCATTAATAGTGAATAAACTTCCGCTGGTTAATCTGACATCAATTCGTGATTTATCCTTGGTTCGTAAAACTCTGGCTCCTGTAACTTCTTTACCGACTTTTAATTTGATAATATTCCCGTCTGGAGTTTCCATCTCAGCATGTCCCATTAAAAATGTTACATATGCTTTTTGAGGAATTACTCCGGCTTTTTTAATGCTTTTCGATTGAAAAAATAAAACTGTACCTATAGCTATAATTACAATTGCCGCAAACGAAAAAACAAAAGCTAATTTTGATTTCTTAGCCATACCTCTTCTCCTAATTTTTTTTGGATCAATAAGATTTACTTGACCGGAGATACTCTTCCATAAGTGTTCCGGAGGTGTTTTTCTATGTTCTTTGAAATAATTTTGAAAATCTTTCACAACTTAACCTTTAAGTAATCTAAATCAAAAACCCTTCACTTGTTATTACGAAATGAAGGGTTTCTGGGGTAAATTTATTTTTATTTTTTCATATTCTATTATTGTACACGTCTACGTATCATAATAAAATCACGTTTATTGATTTTAAAAAGCGTACCGTTATCTGTAATTGCATATACAAACAATGCATCAGATGTTGGGTTATGAGATATATTTGTGCCAAGATTCACACTCCATTGTGGAGCGCCTGATAGATTCATTTTCTTTAATTCATTTGAACCAACTCCTGCATATAAATCTCTTCCATGTACATTAAACTTAGGTTTGCCTTGAGTATCAACAAAACCGACTTCTTTTAATGTAGCAAGATTAACAATTTTAATTCCTCTGGCAGAAGGATAAAACGCTAATGCTCCATGCTGATACGGTGTTTCAACTAAACGGTTAACTTTAATATTAACCGGTATTTTACGTCCGTTTGATGCAGAAACTACAGCTAAACTACCATTATGTAAGTTGATAACTACTTTATTTCCAAACTTAAGTACTTTACCTAATGTAGGCCTTGCGCTCAATTTTTGTTTCCAAACTTCTTCACCGTCTGAAACTTTTAATGCACGGATATATTCGCCTTCATCGGCTACATAAACATGTTTATTGTCTACAGCTACACCTGACCAAACATTCTCTCCTCCGATTTGTTTATGCCATATAGTTTTACCTGTTAAACGGTTTATTTTATAAACACCGGCAGGAGTAGCAGAGTAAAGCATATTACCCATACCTGCAACTGTATTTTTCATAGCAAGTGGAGAACCTAATGATTTGGTAAATAATACTTTTCCGTCTGAGATACGGATTGCATATAGTTTTTGGTTCATAGCGCCGAAATAAACTACTCCTTGATAGAATAATGGAGTTGATCGGATTTCAGCGTTAATAGGAATTGTTTTAACTATGCTTCCGCCTGCATTCATATTAACAATGTAAAATTTCCTGTCTTTTCCGACAAAGAAAACTTTTCCTCTGTTTGTAAATAACTGAGTTGAACTTCCAATCCCTACATCAAATTTTGATGCAACTCTAGGCAGATTTTGTCTAACCCAAACAAAACGGGGAGCAACTCTAACCGGCTGACGGTTTATAGTATTGGTCTGCTGATTAGCATTCTCATCAGATTTTGCTTGTAATTCAATTTCAGGAGCAAAATTTTCTTCTTCAGGAACAGTATATTCCTTACTAAATGTTTCAAAGCCTTTTTTCTCAACTTTAACATTTAATTTTGCGCCTTTCTCATGATAACCTGAATATAATCCTTTAGAAGTTTTTCCGTTTACTGTTATAGCTGCATCAGGTTGCGAAACTGTAACTAATACTTGATCTGCTTGAGATGAAACATCCCTTTGCGGTAAATCTTCAAAAACTTTTTTATCTTGAGTTGTGCTGTCAACTTTTTGTTTCTTTAAGATTTCTGTTGAAGATTTTACAATAATTTTTTCACGGATTTCCTGTTCAGTCTTAGCTTTCTCGATGTCTTTGATTGAATTATCAATTTTTTTATTAATTTCTTCAACCTGTTTTTTCTCGAGATTAATTGTCTGATTTTGAGTAAGGTCAACACTTACTACTTTTTCAATTTTCTTTTTAGTTTCATCATTAGTGCTAACTTCAACTTTTGGAGCAACATTTACCTTGCCTTCTCTTACAGCAACTTTTGTGCTTTTGGTATCTTTATTATAAGAAACGTAAAATTGAGTACCGCGTACACCCGCCACTGCAGTCGGAGTACTTACACTAAAATCCTCTTTAGTTGTAAGTTTTTTAACATTCATTAAAACTCCGCCGTTTTGAAGTTCGTTTTTGATACCTTTAGGCAGTAAAATTTTAATTTTTACTTTAGTTTTTTCTTGTAAACTTAAAGTAGAACCGGTACTAAACAATACCGTACATTTGCTGCTTGCAAAAGTCTCAATTGCCTCAGCTTTGGTAATTTCAATACCAGCTTTTAATTTCATCTGCTGTCCGTCTTTATACATAACAGCTTTACCCGTAACACTCTTAATAAGCGCGCGTATTTTTTTTACCTTTGATACTTGTGTATCTCCGGTATCTGTCCCGCTATCTGTTTTTCCACCGCCTTTACACGCGAAAGAAAAAGTTAACATAAGGATAACAATAACTATTGAAAGTTTTTTAATTAAGTTCATTTAAGAATCCCCCAATCAATGGATTTTTATTTTTTGCATTCATTATTTATTTACGATAGCCATAAATAAAGAGGCAAATTTTTATTAAAAATAATACTTTTGTATATATTTTTTATTATTTTTAGAAAAATTTCAAGAGAAAAAACTTTTTTATTCTAAAATAGCATATTAATAAAATCAATTCTGTCAAATTTGATTAAATCCTCTGCTTTTTCACCAATTCCGGCAAAAAAAACAGGAATATTAAGTTTATGTGAAATTGGCAGCACTATTCCGCCTTTGGCAGTCGAATCAAGCTTTGCAAGAATAATTCCGTCTACAGGTATTACTTCCTTAAACTCTTTAGCTTGTACAAATGCGTTATGTCCGGTATTAGCATCGAGTACGATTAAATTCTGCTTTTTACAATCCTGAATTTTTTTATCTAAAATTTTATTTAACTTATCCAATTCCTGCATCAAATTGTTTCTATTATGAAAACGTCCGGCAGTATCAACAATTAATACATCCATTTTCCTTGCAATAGCAGCATCAATTGCATCATAAAGCACTGCTCCGGGAGATGCTCCCTCGGTATGTTTTACAATCTGAACATCAATACTATAAGCCCACTTCGCAAGCTGTTTAGATGCTGCCGCACGGAATGTATCACACGCGGCAATCAATACGCGTTTACCCTGCTCCTTGAATAAATTTGCAAGTTTTCCAATTGATGTGGTTTTACCTACTCCATTTACCCCAAACACAAATATTATGTTTATTTTATTATCACTTAATTCAAATTCTTTTTGAGGAATTGTATCAATTAATACCTGTTTGAATTTTCCGGTAAGATTTTCTTGATTTTCAATTGTATCTTCTTCGGTTTTTGATTTAAAGCTCTCCAAAATTTCGAGCGTTGTTTCGATTCCTACATCACCGGTAACGAGTATTTCTTCAATATCATCGTAAAAATCGTCCAACTCGTTACGTATACTTAATGAATTTAGTATTCTTTTACCTAAAGATTCTTTTGTCCGGTGTAAACCGTACTCAAATCCGGATTTTTTCTTTTTAGTTCTTCCAAAAGATTTAACCTTTTTTTTCTTATTTATAATTATAAGAGCTATGGCAACTGATAATAATACAACAACAGCAATAATAACGTATAATATTGGGGACAAAACAATCTCCTTAATATAATGGTGTGTGCAAAAAATAATTTTATAAGTAAAAAAAAACAACTAATATAAATGTAGAAATGAAATTTACTGTACTAGAATTTAATATTAAATCCAATTCCAAAATTACCCGTAACCGGATTCGTATATAATTCCGGGATTTTTTTCAAACCTATATCATCTTTATCTAATAGGTCTGATTCTAAATATTGAAACAATCCTGACAGTAATAATGAAATGCCTAAAGATACTCTGAAAAAATTATTATGCCCAACATAAAGTCTATATAAACGGGATGATTTATTATATTCATAATTCCAATAATCCTGTTCAGACCCGCTTGTGGATGAAGCCTGAGAATACGTTTCACTTACTTTATTATATTGATGATCCATTACAAGCTGGGTATAAATCATGCCGCCTAGCAAAGGCATACTGCCTAGAAAGAAAAAATTCTTCCAAAAATTATACCTGGCCATTAATTTTTCAGGAGATAATTCATCTTTATTTTTTTTCTTGAGTTTTACTTTAATAAAGTTTTTAATATTCGGAAATACTTCAACGGAAATTCTACGGGTCTCATATCCCGGAGCCGAAACAGTAATCCGGTGATAACCCCGTTCAAGATTTTTTGCAACAGCAGGATTGCCTTTTAAAACATTCATACCAACGCTTATCACAGCTTTTTTTGGTTCTGCTATAACTTTTAAACTAATATCACTTTCGTGTTTTTTCATGACAATATCAATTGAATACGTTCCTGTAGTTGGATTTATAAAGATATACCCTTTCTCGTTGAAATAACCTTTCTTTACAACTTCCAATAAATTAAACCCTACCGGCACTGCAGGAATAAATAATTCAGCATATTTCTGACCGCGTTCTGAATAATTAGTTCTACCAACATCTTTATTATTCATATACACAATTCCAGTTTCAACATTTGTACGCACAATTAGAGGGTTTGAACGTACTCTTGAGATTGAATTTATTATATCTTTACTGATATTCTTAATATACTTTTGAATTTCCAGCTCAAAACTCTGTAGTGAGATTGAATTCTTTATATTAAATAAAAAATTGGAATTATTTTTCTCATAGCCGACAACGTTTAAAATAATATTACCGGAATCCAACCTAAATTTACCCGTTATTATTAAATCCGCGTTCACTTTTGCAACTGAATTTCCTGCTAAGTTGGGGTCACTAAAATTGAAATTATTTATCGTTATTTCTTGGCTGTTAATTTCAAAACTAGCAGTCATAGAAGTTTTTTCTTCAAAATCAAAAATATTTAATCCGATAAAATTTAATTTTTTATTCTTTTTTAAGTATTCCTTATTTAAAGCAATACTTTTTTTAACAAAATATTCATCTGATAAAGAATTCGACTGGAATAAGGACAAATTCTCAAAACGGGATTCATAATTAAATGCATTATTGTTTTTTTTCTTACCACTCGCAAGCCCTCCCATTTTAAAAGCTCCTGTTTTAAGCGCTTTATTTAATGAGATAATTCTTGGGTCATTGTTAACGAGTTTTTCTTTATCTTCTTTGGAATAAGGTTTTCCGCTCTTCTCTGCTGCCTCTATCTTCTCGTTAATCTCTTTTTTTATTTCATTAATCTTTTCATTAATTTTATTAGCCGCATCAGATTCGGTAAATTTCTTAACCAAAAACTCTCTATACTGTTTAACCTTTTCCTTTTCTTTTTTCTCCTGAATAATCTTCTGCTTTTTTTTATTCCTTTTTTGTAAATATTCTTTTGTCAGAAAACGGCCGGGGATATCCTGATTATTTAATATATCAAAAATAATGCCTGCGTTTTTTAAACTAGCTTTTTGTTTATTTATAAAATAATTCCGTATTGATAGAATATTGGAAATAATTCTTTCTTTTTCTTTAAACCTGATTTTCTTTATTTGTTTTAGATATTCTCTGAGATAAGGAATAATGGTTTTACTTAAATAATTCAAATATTTTGTTCTGGATTCATTCTGAAACCTTGTAATCTGAACTTTAATTTTATTTTTAAATTTGGGCAAAGGAGGACGGTTCGCGACTTTTGAACTGGTTTTCTTTCTGGTAAACCAACATCCTGTTAAAATTAAAGAACAAAATATTATTATTAAAACTTTTTTTATCAAAATCTATGTCCTCAATTTCTTTTTTCTTGCTGAAGGGAATAAAATGTTATTCAAAATTAACCGGTACCCCGGAGAATTTGGGTATAAATTTAAATTCGTTGGCTCCATCCCAACCAAATGCCTGTAGCATTCAGGGTCATGCCCTGCATAAAAAGTAAACTGCCCTTTGCCATAAGGGCCGTGAATATATTTTACTCTATTTTTATTTTTCGTTTTTCCAAGTATTGTAATTTTATCCTTTATCTTATCTCTATAAAAAGCCGTTGTCTGGCCTAAAAAACCTTTGATAGTATTAACGTGGTTTTGATTTAATATAGTAGGAATAACGTCTATTTTTGCGCTGAAATTAAATAAAGTAAATGTATCCGGGACAAAAACTATGCCTTCTTTCCTTATATCTATATCAATATCAGAATATTCATAGATATTCGGGTCAACGATTATCTTAAAATTAGTAAAAGCAAATGTGGCGCTATAATCAAGCTTATTATTATATCCAGGAGTAACCGGTGTACCGTCAATTTCCGGCGCTATTATATCAATGCCGTGCGTTGCAAGAGCTATATCAATTGTGTCCGTAGCGGAACACATTGCAAAGAGAAACCCGCCGTTCTTAACATAGGTTTGAATTGTTTGAGCGACAGCCCTTTTATGTTCAGCAACGCTTTTATATCCAGCCAGCTTTGCGGCTTTTCTAAAAGCTATAACCCGTTTTATATACCATGAAGCGTGCTTATATGATGAATAAAATTTACCATATTGGCCGGTAAAATCCTCATGATGCAAATGCAGCCAATCAAATTCGGACAACCTTCCGGCTAAAACCTGTTTATCCCAGATAACTTTATAAGGAATTTTTGCATAGGTTAACACTAAAGTAACAGCATCATCCCACGGGCCTTTATTCGGAGGTGAATAAACAGCAATTTTTGGCGCTTTATTTAACTCAACTGAAAACATATTATTTTTTTCAATTATTTTATCAATACTCTGTTCATCCTCAACATTTATAATACTGTATGACACGTTCATTAAAGCAAGCCGCTTGCGTAAAAATGACAAATCAGGCAAAATAAAACTGCCGCCACGATAGTTTAAAAGCCACTTTCCTTTGACACCGTTTGACAACGCGTAATAAACTACACCGTATGCTTTAAGATGATCTGTTTGAGTTTTATCCATATATATTAGTATTTTCTCAGAAGGAGAGGAATATATCTGAAAACAAAACAAAGACAAAAATATTATTGAAAAAAACTTTGTCATGCTTTCAACCTCCATTTTAAAAATTCTTCAATAAAACCGTCAATATCCCCATCCATAACAGCTTGAACATTACCCACCTCATATTTTGTACGTAAATCCTTTATAAGTTTATAAGGTTGAAATGTATAACTTCTTATTTGAGAACCCCACTCTATCCGCTTTTTTTCTTTTTCTGCCTGCTCTTTTTCTTTTTCCCGTTCCTGTAAATATAAATTATAAAGCCTTGCTCTCAATATCTTCATGGCAGACTCTTTATTTTGATGCTGGCTTCTTTGAGACTGGCTGGTAACAACGATGTCTGTAGGAATGTGTTTAATCCTAACAGCAGAATCTGTCTTATTAACGTGTTGCCCGCCTGCTCCCGACGCGCGGAAAGTATCGATACGTAAATCTTTGGGATTTATTTCAATATCTATATTATCATCGAGTTCAGGAAACGCAAAAACAGACGCAAAAGAAGTATGCCGCCTTGAATTTGAATCAAACGGTGATATACGCACTAAACGGTGAACACCTATTTCACTTTGCAGATAACCATATGCATAGTCACCGGAAATTTTTACGGTAACACTTTTAATTCCTGCTTCATCTCCGGGCATTTCCTCTATAAATTCAACCGAATATCCATGAGATTCTGACCAACGTAAATACATCCTAAGCAGCATCTCAGCCCAATCACAAGCTTCTGTTCCGCCCGCTCCGGAGTTTATGCTTAAATAAGCGTTGGAAAAATCGTGTTCCCCGGAAAGCATTAACTGAAGTTCAACTTTTTCAAATTTGGTTGTAAATTTTTCTAAACTTTTTATAGTATCCTGGAGTAATGCTTCATCTTTTTCTTCTTCTGCAAGACTTATTAATTCCCTTAAATCCGTTATCTCATTTTTCAAAGCATCCCATTGCTCAATTTGTCTTTTCAGGTATTTTAATTCTTGAGTAACTCCGGCAGCTTTTTCGTTGTCATCCCAAAAACCCGGGCTGCTCATCAAACCTTCAAGTTCAATTACTTTATCTTTTTTACCTTCGATGTCAAAGCGACCTCCAGTGTTCGGATATAGTACCGTATAACTTTTCAGCACTATCTGATATTTCTGACATATTATAACCTTAACAATCTAATTTTTGTAAATAATAACACATCTCAAGGCAAAATGTCAATTCATGTGTTTAAATTGAGCGCGAATTTTAAGTTATAAAAATTATTTTCATCAATATTTCATTTCGTTGATGAAAAAAAAATATGTCGAAATAACTTCACTTTTTCGCAATAACGAATAAAATCCGTTTTCCTTATAATAACACTCAATCAAATCGTAATAATTTAAACACGGTTTCTTTTTATTTCTTCCTGAATAAATATGCAGACGGAATTTTACTTCCTAATCTAAAATTAAATGGTGATAAAACATTCTTTCCCGCTACTTTAAATAGAAACAATGTTGTTTTGTATTTTTTCCCCGATAATTTAATTTCCCTGCCGTTGATTGAATACTGTCCCACTATTCTTTTTCTAACTATTTTTAAACTGTCAACTTTTTTATACTTAATCTTAAAAACGAACTTATTGTTTTTATAAAAAATGTATTCAAGCCTTGAAGGGTGTTTCTTGTTTTCCTGAGACCATGAAATCTTATGTAATTTTGTAATTTGAAAAGCGTTTGCCCTTAATATATATCCTTTTTTATTATTATCTGTTTTTATTTTGATAAACTTTGAAGAAGAAAAAAGCCCTTTTGACTTTTTACATTCAATTATCTCTACTGTCTCATGTTCAGACAATATTCCTGTTATTTTGGATTTAGCATGAGGATATTTATACATAAAAGTGTTGGTTGAAAGAATAATTGCATGGTTTTTATTATTCTTTGCTGTTAAATTTGCGCTAAATGTAGAAATTAAAATTATCAATATTATTAAAATATTCCTTTTCATAAGGTTACTCCTGTCAAAATACTATATTATATTTTCGTTTAAAATCAGATTTTTATTACATTATTTTCTTTATTATCTGAAAAATATTTATATGCGGTTTTCTTTACTTGACAGGAAAATAAAACTGGTTTAAAATTTCGCCTAATTCACTAATAAATTGAGGCAGGAATGGCAGAAGAAACAAAGCCGCTTCAGAAAAAAAATCCATTTATTACGTTACAAGCAAAGTGTTTTTTAACGGACAGTGGAGAGAATTTCTTTACAAAAAAACAAATACCCTTGCGCGATATGATAGGCCCTGACGGAAGAAAACGCTATGGATTTACAACGCTTAATTTCCATGCATATCTTGTTCAAAAGTTAATAGTTAAAAGAATGATTTCCGATATTTTCGTTGCAAAGCCAACATTATTGGAAAAACGCACCGAAATAATGGATGTAACTAAACTCGTTATTTACGGCATTTTATATAAAAAGTTCGGCCCTCAATTATCAAAAGTACTGGTTTCCACTGAATTGATGGAAAAATACAATAAAAAAAATCCAACGAAAAAAATAACTTTGAACTCCAAATTTAACTATGATGCTATTTCCAAATTGATTGAAATCAAAAAAGAAGAAATCATCGGGCTTAAAAAACTAATGCTTGCGCGCCCGATTTCAATGATTGATACTGACCAGGAAATCAGGCCTGAAGACAAACTTGAAAAAAAGCTCATTGTAACGAAATTCGTTGAAATGATAGATAAACAGTCTTGGTATATGTTCTATCTCATAAGTCAAACCGATGAACGCCAGGCAATAATAAAACACGTTGAAAAGCAGTTAATAGATTATCTTGAAAAAACAAAAATAGCTGACTATTTTGCCCTAATGTTAATGGAAATAATTCAAAACGCTGAAAAAGCTCATCTTGAAAAAATCGCGCGTCAAAAAAACATGCTCAAACCCACGGACAGTATTGACTCATTTTTGCGCGATAAAGGCTGCCGTGACATGGTCGTTGTTCAGGCAAAAAAATGGGACCACAACCTTAATTTATTCTGGCGATTTGAAAACCCTAATATCGCGCTGGAAGATGAAGAATATAAACTTCAGGTTCAAGTTGTGAACAAAGGCGTTGTGGGCCAAAAAAAGAAAAAATCCATGCAGAATAAAATCAAAGCCGAAGTAAAAGAAAGCTCGCTTGCTAATTTTTACGAACACGGTGGCGCTGAAAAACTCGGTGCCGGCCTCGGATTATTTTATCTATCCTATATAGACGAAGCGTGTAAAAATTTCAACATCAAATTCGAATCAAGAATAATAACCGATGAAAAAAAAGAAGAAACGATTGTTCACATGGGATTAAAATTCGTTTAAAAACAAACCACAACATAGACACAGATTAACGCAAAATAAAACCAGCTTAAACCAAGCATTCCCGTTTTCAAAGTCAAAGCAATGTTTTTTTAAACGCGGAGGTCGCAGCGAACGTGTTGATTGAAAAAATCATCCCTAGCCCTTCTTTAAAATAAAGAAGGGAATTAGTAATA
>CALGPD010000058.1 GCA_937960625.1 uncultured Spirochaetia bacterium
ACATTAGAAAATAGACAAGATAAGCCGGCTCTATTTTGTGTATATTATAAAATTTTTAAAAGTTAATAATTGTGGATTATTTAATTAAAAAGAACAGCACAAGAAGTTATAGTTAAGGAAATTAAAATATGAAAATTAATATTGAATTTACACAACTATCTATCAAAATTAAAAAAGTATGAATAAATTATTGAATTAAAATCATTGTGAAATTTATTATATTTTTATAAACAAAAGTATAAATAAAAAGGATTATTTCTTAAGCAAACCTTCTACAATATAATACCAATTCGCATTAATCTATGGAATATTTTGCTAACCAGTCAAACCGTGTTCTTTTTAATATCTCCTTTTTATTATTTTCAATATACTTGAAAGCAACCATTGCTTGTTTTTCTAACTCATCTATATTTTCATATGATTTATTTGAAACGAATTCCCTATAAACTTTCCAAACAGTTTCTGCTGGACTTAGTTCAGGTGAATACGGTGGTATTCTAACAATTCTTAAAAAATCATAGTTTAAGTGTTTTTCCTGATGAAACCCTGCGTTATCGTAAAATATGGTTTGCTGCTCATGACCATATTCTTTAGCAAATTCTTGCCAGAAAAGTTCCATTGTATCCAAATTTACATAGGGCATAAAAATGGTAAATTGTTCATATTTGAAAGGAAATACAACGTTGAAAATATAAAACCATTCATACTTAGTTTTATATTCACATATTGGCCTCACTCCTTTTTTAGTCCACGCACGATGCGATGTGGGAATTAATCCTATGCGCATTTCATCCTGAAAACCGATATTTTTGCTCAAACCTCGATATTTAAGTGTTAGTATTTCTATCCCACAGGTTATTTTTTTTAAGTTTCTCCTTTTCTAATTCACTACTATTCTTATGTTTAGGGCGGGGATATTTCCACGAATAACCAATTTCATGCAGCCAACGATAGATAGTGGACACAGCCACTTTTCTATCATAATTCTCAATAACCCAACGCTGCAGCTTTATTCCGTTCCAAACTCCACCATAAATACAATCCTCTTGTAAAAGCTCATCAATACGTTCTAACATTACAGGGGTTTTAAATGTATCTCCACTTTGATTATCATGGCGGTGGTCAACAAGGCCTTTAGCGCCTAAATTATTATAATTTAATAAAGCTTGCCTGCCGGTTTCAGGGGACACACCTAAATTATGGCTGGCTTCAAAACTTGAAATTCCATCTGATTGCATAAGAATTATTATATCAAATCTTTTAATTTCTTGGGCGATTGAACACTTATTCCGAAGGCGCTTAAGTTCATCAATACTTTCATGTTCAATTAAGGGTATTCTTTTTCCATTCATTGGTTTCTCCCAGTCTAAAATATTACTACTATATTATATAATATTTACTTACCAAAATTCCAGTTTTTAGTAAATTTTAGTATAAGTTCTGTAATAAAAAATTTTATTATAAAATTTGATAAAGAAAATGTGATAAAATTCTAAAAATTTTATTTGAAAAGAGACGCTTTAAATTTAAAAACCTCTAGCCTGTAATTACTTACTGCCTAGAGGTTTATCTTGGAGGTGAGGGGGGTCGAACCCCTGACCTATAGCTTGCAAAGCTACCGCTCTCCCAGCTGAGCTACACCCCCGTGTAACGAGTTGATAAAATAATAATATTGCTTTATAGTGTCAAATTTTTAGCAATTTTTTTAAATTATTTTAACGGTTTATTAACGCTTTAACCTGCTCGTTCATAATGTTAGATTGAGCGTTAAAAATCTTGCCGATGTTCTGAACAATGCTTTTCACGTTGTCTTTTACTGAAAGATTATTATCCGCGGATAATACTGCGAGTTTATTTTCTTCACGCAACGAGTTCTTAGAAAGTTCAATTTTATTATTTTCAATTGAAGTTTCAACTTTAGCAATATTAACTTCAAGACTTTTGATTAACTTATCAAAATCCTGTTTATTGTTAATCTGCTCCAAATCAACGTTTAATAGTTTAAAAACGTTTTCGCCTTTAAACAACGCGTTATCTGCCGCGTGCTGAACAACCTGATTTAGTTTTTCTAAATCCTGTTCTGAAAAATCACTGTTTTTGAATTGTCCGGCTTTTTCGTTTAAAGAGTTTAAATGTTCAAGCGCAATCTGGTCTCTGGTAATCTCAGTCTGGATTAAACGCATCGAAGCGCTGTTCTCACGTATACCGGCTTTAATTAAATCAACTTTATTTGAAGTTTCCTTGCTTTTTTCATTGCCGGAAACTTTTTCATTATTTTTTAGTTGAATTAATCTTTTATTCGTGTTATTGATGTAACCGTCATTCGAAATTCTCATGTTAGTCCCCCTGTATAAAGGTAATTATATATAAAGGTTATCACATTGTCAATACAGCTTTTAAAGTTTCTTAACAAAGTGTTAAAATATTTCCTGCACACCTTTTTTCCTGACAAATGCCTCAAATGCCAAAGTGTGCTAAAGCCTGATGAAACAGCTTTTTGTCAAACCTGCTGTAATAACCTGACTTATGTTAACTATTCGGATGTTTGTAAATTTTGCTTTAGTAAAAAAGCGGAAAATAGGAAACATAATTGCATAAAAAACAATTATTTGGATAGAAACATAAGCTGCTTTCACTTTTCAGAACATATGCAAAACTTAATTCATCAGGCTAAATATAATTACCGCCCTAAACTATTGCGGAACTTTTTAACAACAATAGCTTGGAACGGATTATATGGAGAAAAACCGGATATTATTATTCCCGTTCCTTTGCATAAAAACAAACTTAAAACACGGGAATTTAATCAAGCAGAAATTATTGCAAAATGGATATCAAATAAAACGAGTATTCCAATTGATAACACGCTGCTAATTAGAACGAAAAACACTGATGCGCAGGCAGCTATTGACGATGAAAAACAAAGGAAACAAAACGTTGAAAACGCTTTTCTGGCGGCCGGTGAAAAAAAATACAATACGGTTATGCTCATTGATGATGTAATGACAACGGGTAACACGTTAAGCGAATGCGCAAAGGTTTTAAAACAATCAGGGGTAATTAAGGTAATTTCTTATACGTTAATAAGAGCAGGATAGTTTTATATTATTCTTTAATTTTAACTATAACTTCAAGTTCACAGCACGCATTTAGCGGCAAGGAATTGGTTCCTAAAGCAAGGCGTGCATGCCTTCCCTTTTCGCCTAAGATTTCAAAGGCAAGGTTACTCGCTCCGTTCATAACATCAGCCTGATTATAAAAATCATGCGTGCAGTTTATATATCCTGCCATTCTTACTATATGGTCTATATTGTCAAGTTCGGCTATTTCGCTTTTAATTGCGGATAAAGCGTTCAGAAACGCTGTTTTACAAGCTTCCTGCCCCTGCTCTATGGATAAATCAGCGCCCAGTTTGCCCGTTATTAAATTACCATTTTTTTTAGGCAATTGCCCGCTGACAAAAACCAGAGTGCCCGCTCTTCTTGCAGGTATATATGAACCGAGGGACTGGGGTGTTTCGGGTAAATCAAAACCCAGAGTAATAATTTTATCTTCAATCTTGCCCATTTTATTTTTCCTTTAATTTTTAATAATGTCTTTATTTACTCTATAAATAGCGTTTGATGAGCTGATTAAAAGATTGTCGTTATTGTCAAAGTTTGCGCCGATAAAATTTGACCCTGTTATTAACACTTCCCACTCTCCGGTTTCAATATCGAGTTTAATTATCCGGCTTTCATTTCTTTTAACTTCAGTAATATACATATTGTCTTTGCTGTCGAAACAAAAACCGTGAAACATTGAATAGCCTGAATGAAACTGTTCAACTTTTCCGTCAGGCAGAACCCGGAAAATGAAATTTTCACCGATGTGTGTGGGATTAGAAACGTAAAGCCTGTCTTTAGAGTCAAAAGCAAGGTGAAATGATATATAACTTTGAGGAATGGATGCAAAAAATTCTGCAATACCGTTTTCGCTTATCTTAAAAATACTTCCGCTTCTGTCTCCGGCGTATAAATCGTTGGCTGAATTAAAAGCAAGGCCGAAAGCAACGCCCAAACCCTGGGAATACAACGTATATTCCTGTTCTTCTGAAGATTTATACACTTTTCCGTTAAACCGGCTGGAAATAAACAAATCTCCTTTTTTATCAATGGCTAAACTCGTAGCATTGGTAAGGCCTTTAAGGTAAACGGTCTTTTCTCCAAACGGCGAAATCTTATATAACGAAACATGAGTGCTTTCTCCGCGCGAACCGCTGTAAGTAGCGTAAATATTGCCGTCATGATCGCACACAGGATTATCAACCAGGTGCAGGCCAACTGCTATGGTATCAGGAACGTAAAAACCTATTTTATTTGAAACTCCTCCGTTAAGTTTTATGGAAATATTCCCGGTTTCAATTTTAACAGGTATTGTTGTTATAATATTCGTTTCACTTACTCCGTCTATCCATGGTTCTTTTCCGCAAAAATCTATATCTTCGTTTTTAATTTCCCATGGAGTAAAACCTTTTCCGGATATGTTAACTATTCCTCCGGGAAGACCTATTTCAGGAGTTATTTGTTTAATGTTTGCTTTTACCATATCTTTATTATACACGCGTATTTTATTTCAGTCAAACCAAAGGGTTAAACTTTTATTAATAGTTATCCAATTTTTTTCTCAAAATCTTAAGAAAATTGTTTTTTATATCTTTGCGGGACAACGCATAATCTATAACAGTATCGAGATATTTCAATGGAGTACCTGTATCGTATCTGCGGCAGTTAATAACACTACCCAATAGAAGATTATCTTGCCCGAGTTTGTTTAAAGCATGAACATGATAATACTCTCCGCCTGAATGATTTTCCCATCCCTGCATAAGGTATTTAAAAACATCGGGAGTATATAAATACCTGCCAATGGAAACGAGTTTTGAAGGTTCCTTGCCTTTTTCCGGTTTTTCAACGATACTTTTAACGTTGTATATCCCTGACTCGTTACTTTCAATTGTTTCAACAACACCGTAAGCGCTTACATCCCCTGTCATCTGCTCTAAAGCAATAACGCTTTTTTTATACTTATTATAATTATCTATTAAATCCTTACTTACATTGCCGTTTAAAAATAAATCATCAGGATATGCTACAATAAAAGGACAGGAGATAATATCTTTTAATAGCAGCATAGCATGCCCTGTACCAAGCATGGTTTGTTGACGGATAAAAATAAAGTTAGTGTCTTTATAAGTCCGGATTTTTTCAAGTTTATCGGTTTTATTCTCTTTTGTAAAAATAGTTTCTAGCTCAATTTCACGGTCAAAATAATCTTCTAGTTGTTTTTTTCTTCTAGAAGTGATAATTATTATATCTTTAATTCCAGCATCGATAAATTCGTTTACTACAAAGTCTATTGCAGGCCTATCAACTATAGGAAGCATTTCCTTAGGGATTGTTTTTGTAATTGGTAAAAATCTTGTACCATATCCGGCAGCAATTATAACACCTTTCATTAAATCTCCTATCGTTGTTATTTATTTTGAGTGAAAACGGCTTTTCATTCCTAATCTAACTTTTTGAGCATTATTTAAACGTTTCATCATTTGTTTGTATTTTTTTAATTGTTTCTCGTTTCTTTTAATGTAAATTCTTCTATTCTTTGGAAACATCCACGAAGATGTAACGGGAGGAACAATAATACAACGTAAAAAAAATATAGAAATAAATACGACGAATAAACTTTTCATTTAATTAAGTTCTAATTTAACCCTGAAAAACTTAGCAAACGGATTATCCGTTTCAATGAATATATTTCCACGGTTTCTTTTTAGAGAATTAATACTGTTTTTATCTTTATTAAAATGAACAATAATTTTATACGTTGAACTATTAACCTTTGTTTTTTCAAGAGTGATAACTTCGTTATCAGTAGAAAGATTAACAACGTTAAAAGGTTTATTTTTATCAGAAGATATTAAAAACGACTTAGTTTTACTAAAATCCAATTTCTTTCCGATAAACTTCAATATGTTTTCAAATCCAACTGTATTATTTTTTAGGTTCGTATTTATATCACCTTTAATATGGCCGGCAGCAACAAAGCGTAAATAAGGATGTTTTGAAAGACCGGTATTTATTTTTACAGGTATAACAAATTTAGTAACATTATTAAGCTGTATTATAAAGAATCTGGGTAAATTTTTATATTTACCTTTCAATTCTCCTCTATAAACTTCTTTTAATTTTTCTATATTAACATTTAAGTTTTTCATAATAGAATCAACGCCTAAACTTATTAAAATTAATTTACTATTGGGTTTAACAGATTTAATTTTATATTTAAAAATATTAAATTTATTTGTATCTATCTTAGCAATGTCAAGTTTATCATCTGCGACTTTTGGTGTTAATTTCAATTTTAAAACGGTATCATGTTTTTTACTGCTTTCGATTCTACCGAAATTTAAAAACAATCTTTTAGACGTTTTTATATAATTTTTAACCTCTGCAATTGTGATAAATTCTATAGGCTTACCATTTGGGTCTAAATTATGATAAACAAGAATATTATATTTAATTGTTCCTTTATAGCCTGCAGAATCAAAATGAATTGTTAATTTAGTAGTATCTCCGGGCTCTAAATTTTTTTTACTCAATTCAAAAGTTGTACATGCCGGACATTGAGGCCTTATATATCCTATTTTCATTGTTTTGCCGTAAGTATTCGTTATTTTAAAAGTATGAGAAACAATTTTACCCGCAAAAACGTTCTTCCATACAACTTTTCTGTTTTCAACAATTTTTCCGTGTCCGCAACTCAGTAAAATAGAAAACAAAATCAAAATATAAATTGATATAAATATTCTTTTAAGATTCATATTTAAACGCCTCTTTATAAATTCAAGTATTAATCGTTTTTAAAACTAAGTCAATTAAACATAGCAATCAACTATTTATATAAATTTTGATAATTTTATTTATTATACTAAAAAACTGAAATTTTATTTTTTTTGCTAAAGTTTTTTTTAAAAATACCGATATAAATATATAACGAAGTTAACATAACCTGTTAATTTTAGTATTTTTAAGGAGGTTAAAGCCCTTAAAATAAATATATTTTTATAGTTAGCTACTTGACAATTAGTCTAGTAGGTTTTATCATTGTAATTAGGACTATAATATTGGATTTTGTACCTGAAAAAAATGCTCTTTATGTAACGGCAACGCCAATTGGAAATCTTGATGATATTACATACAGGGCGGTAAAAGTCCTAAAAAGCGTTGATTTCATTATATGTGAAGATACGAGGCATACATTAAAATTATTAAATCATTTTGATATAAAAAAACGCCTTGTTTCAAGCCACAGCCATAATGAAAGAACGGCTTCGAAAAAGATAGTCCAAGAACTAAGCAGTGGTAAAAGCGCTGCAGTTGTTTCAGACAGTGGAACTCCTAATATTTCAGACCCGGGAGGAATACTCGTTGAACAATGCAGGGAAAACGGAATTAAAGTAATTCCATTACCCGGAGCAAGCGCGGTTATAGGGCTTTTAAGTGTTTGCGGCTGGAATACAACACCGTTTGTTTTTTTAGGGTTCCTAAGCAACAAATCGGGCAGGCGCAAAAAGGCCTTACTTAAACATAAGGACTTTAGCGGTGTAATTGTTTTATACGAATCACCGCATAGAATATATAAAACGTCACTCGACCTTTACGAAGTGTTGGGAAACAGACAAATAGTTATCGGAAGAGAAATTTCTAAGAAATATGAAAATATTTTCTCAACAAATTTAAAGGATATTGCCGATAATACTATTAAGTTAATTGAGAAAGGCGAATACGTTATTGCAGTTAAAAACTGTGATTAGCCGCCTGGGTCGAGATTTTGCAGCAGAAAGGAGTAAAATATGGAAATTGATCCTATTAACTCTGTGAAAAAAATACATAATACTGAGAAAATTAATAATACAAAAAAAGTCAGTAACAGGAAAAAAGAAGTTGACAGTGTGAACATTTCACCTGAAGCAAGAGAAGCAGCTGAGAATGCGCGTCTGGTTGAAATGGTTAAAAACAGCGACTTTAATAGAGCTGACAAAATCGCAGAGCTTAAAAAGAAAATTAATGACGAAGCTTATTTATCAGAAGTAATTGGCGATAAACTTGTTGAAAATATTGCCGAAAAAATTCTTGGAGTAAGTTTTAACTCTTAATTGTTTAACTTAACTTTAAAATATTCTGTCAACTACTGCAGCAAGCGAAGCGCTAACAGGGAGTGGTTCGCTTTTTTTCTTTAATACACATTGCGTTATTGTGGGAGAAAATAATGTTTGAGTTTTCCATACCCTCCAAAGTAATAGAAGGCCAGGGATACATTAATAAAATAGGTGAAATTGTCAGTCAGTATGGAAGCAGAATATTCCTCGTTTCTGATGCATTAACAATGCAGGAAACCGGTTATTTATCAAAGGTAAAAACTTTAGTAGAAGAACAGACACACGGAGTATTGGTTTTTAATAAAGTATATTCTGATTCTAACTCCGACCTCGTTAATAAAGGCGCTGACCAGGCAAGAAACGCTAATTGTGATTGTATTGTCGGATTTGGCGGAAAAACAACCCTAAATATTGCCAAAGCTATTGCTTATCTCGTTTCAAACGGCGGTATACTTGAAGATTATTTCCTTGGAAAAAAAGGCGAAAAGAAAACAGTTAAATACGTTGAAATACCTTCAGCTCACGGATTTTGCCCGGGCCTAACCGGTAGATTCTACGTTACTGATAAATACGAAGGAATGAAAAAAGCCATTTCAAGCCCAAATAATTACGCGGACATTGTTATAATTGACCCTAAACTTACTTCAACAATACCAACAAAATTTACAGCATCAATTGGAATGGAAAATATTGCTCTTTCCATTGACACATATATTTCCAAGGCAGCAAACGTGATTAGCGATACTTTTGCGT
>CALGPD010000059.1 GCA_937960625.1 uncultured Spirochaetia bacterium
GCTCGGGCGGTTTTGATTTCAGTTATTTTAAATACGCTGATTATTTAAGCCAAGAGTCTGAGAATGAAACTGGCTACGGGTATAATATAGCCGCTCGGGGAATTTATTATTTAACAAGAAACTTTGGAGTTATGCTTGACATAGGCTGGGAGTATCTTTACTTGAAAGAGAAATTTTCATCCGGTGGGTACGGGTTGATGGAATATAAAATCGGGAATTTTTATTTCAATGTTTACGCGCAGCTTAGATTCAGAAGGTTTATAATCTATGCCGGACCTTATATATCCACAACGGTTTATTTAAACAAAGAAAAGGAATATTCATATTTGTTTTCTAATTTCGGGCTTTCTCTGGGGCTTGGGTACCTGATTCCAATTACAGTGCGTTTTGATATTTTATTATCCACAGAGGTTAAAGCGCTTGTGTTGCAAAAATGGTATGAAGATAATTACGGTACTATAATGTCAGCGTATTTATCAATAAGCTTTTTATTTAACTTAAAGTAAATGGTTTTGTTTGGTTTGATAAACTAAAAATGCTTGCATAGAGAAGCTGATTTTTATATGCATTAACTTAAATTTTCAGGATTATTATTTTTTCAACATTCATAAGTTAAAACTAAAACCTGTATCTGGGAAAATATTTTGCTTTATACTTTTCTTTGTTTACTTATTATTGGTAAACGCATATAATAGTAATTAATAATTTTCCGGGGTGTTGATATGAGTTTGAAAGTAAAAATTCTGATGGTTTTTAACATTGTTTTAGGAATTTTCGGTTTATGCGGTTCTCTATTTGTAGAAACATGGCATGAGTATACTGTAATTTTTAACATTATAATGAGCTCAATGTTAATAATTGCCGGTGTTGGTATTTTATCAAAATTGAAAGTTTTTAAAAAGATTGTATTATTAACACTTATATTTTCCCGTTTTGTTTGTGGTTTAGGCGCTGTTCTTAATGGAGTACTTACTTTTGTGGCATATTTTATGGAACAGTATAAAAAATTTGTTCCTGTGTTTTTACCGATGTTAATAATTTCAGTTTTATTATCTATATATTTTTGGGTACAACTTAGAATTCTTGAAAAAGAACAAATGGTTGAAGGTATTTAATAATAGTTATTCGTTTTGACCTTGATTTTCTTTTTTTGCCTGCTTATTTACGTTTTTTGGCAAATATCCTCCCTTAATTATTAATTTTTCGAAATCTTTAAAATTGGGAACAAATATTTCAGCAAATTTTGAAGGCAGTTTTAAAAGGTGTTCATAATATGCGCGTATTGATTCGTGAACGCTTTTTCCTCTCTGCATATTTTTATTTATATAATCGTTCATTTTTTTTACGTTGTCTTCATAGTTAATATATTCTTTAAATGATTTCATTTTATCCTCCGCAAGTTATATACAATATAAATAAATATAAACAAAACGTTAATAATATTTTGTTTATAAATGATTTAATTAATTGGACATTAAAGTTAAAATATTGATTTTTATTTAATATTGTTACAAAGTTGATTTTTTTTTATAAGTAAAATGTAATTATTTATTTGTTTATTTTCGTTAGTTATTCTAAATTAAAGTTTTGCAAAAATTTTGGGATAATAATTTTTAAACAGTGGGAAAAAATTGAGCAATATTGATATTGAACAAATATGTAACGTACAAAAATCAATAGTAATTGAGGCACATAATGCAAGAGGTCAGTTTATAGATGATATTGAAAAGGTTTTAGCAGAAATATTACGGAGGAAAAATTATCAGAATTTGTATACAAGTTTGATGTATGTAATTCATGAGATAGTTGCCAACGCAAATAAAGCAAATATAAAAAGAGTATTTTTTGCTGAAAACGAATTAAATATAAATGACCAGGATGATTACAGCAAAGGTATAGCTGAGTTTTCTAAAATGGTAAGAGATGATACTTATAATGTGGGTTCTAAACTGGCAAAATATAATAAATTCGTTAAATTTGTAATTCATGAGTTTTCCGGTTTGAATTTTTCTTTATCCGTTGTTAATAATTCCCCGCTAACAAATGAAGAAAAAATCCGGATTAGGGAAAAGTTAAAAAGGGTAGTTACGGATAGCTTTTCTGAAGAAATAATTGATACAACAGAAGGTGCCGGGATGGGATTATTTCTGTCATTAAAGCTGTTGGAGCAGTCAGGTATTCCTCATTCTGCATTAAAGATTGTTACGGATAAGGAAAAGACTTCTGTAAATATATTTTTTAATTATAATTCAGTATCGTCACCGCCTTACCATGAAATAGCCCTTGAGATTTTAAATGAAGCAGGAGAGCTTCCACGATTGCCGGAATCTCTAAATAAAATTCTTGAATTAACTTCTAATAAAGATATAGAGATATCAAAAGTGGCTGATTATATTGAAAAAGATCCGTCAATAACCGCGGATATTCTTAAATTGGTTAACTCTGCGCAATTTACATTAAACCGTAAAATTGGAGCAATAAAAGAAGCAATTAACTTTATAGGGCTTAGCGGATTAAGAAGTCTTTTGTATTCTTACGGAGCAATGAAAGCAATTGATAACCGTTTCGGCACTATCCCTGAAATTTGGGATCATTGTTATAAGACAGCGAAAATATCCGTTTTAATATCACAAATTAAAAAGATTTCTGATAAAAGTGATGATTTTTTTACAGCCGGCCTACTGCATGATATGGGAAAAATCGTTTTAATGAATCTTGATAAGGATTCAGCGAATAAAATTGAAAAGGCGTGTCAATTGCGGGAAATAAATTTACCCGTGATGGAAGAAATAATGATGGGGTTAAGTCATGCAAGAATCGGCGGAGAAATTGCAAATCTTTGGGATTTTCCCATAGAGCTTTCAGAAGCTATTATGTATCATCATGACCCTATAATGACAACTGATGAATACAAACCAATTGTATACACGGTTTATCTTGCAAACATTTTCGCTAATATTCAGAATATAGAAAATATTGATATGCTTATGATAGAGCCTATAGTTAGAGATTATTTCAACATTGAAAACACTGATGAATTAAAAGAAATTGCAGCGAAAGTTTTATCATAATTTCATTTAAAATCTATTGCGATTATGGTTGTATCATCCTGGATTTGCGCATTGCCCCTGAAATTATTAAGTTCATTGACCAGATTTGTTAAAAAATTCTTTACGCTTAATTCATGATTATTTGAAATAAAATTGATAATGCTTTCTTCTCCATATTCTATATTATCTTCATTTAGCGATTCTGTTATACCGTCTGTGAATATAAGAATAAAATCTTCATTGCTTATGTCTTTAATCAGGACTTCACAATCCAATTCTTTAGTTACACCGATTATTTTACCTTTTGAGCGCAACGTGTTTACCTTGCCGTTTTGCCGGATAAAACAATCCGGATGACCTGCTGATGAGAAATAAATTTTGCTATTATTAATATCAATATCGAGTATTGCGCATGAAAACATAAAGTGAATGTTTGAATATGATTCAAGAAATACGTTGTTTAATAATTGTAGAATCATATTCGGATTTATTTCAAATGTTTTAATTTTATCATATTCAAGTTTAATTATCATTGTGCTTAATGCGGCCTGTACACCGTGTCCGGTTGCATCAGCGATAAATATTCTGTGGTATCCGGGTTTTAACTGGAATATATCATATATATCTCCGCCCACTTCAATCATTGGAGAGAAAAAAATTGAATAATTAATATTATCGTCGTCATTACTGCTGTCAGAAATAATGCTTGTTTGTATTTGTTTTGCCATTATAAGATCTTCAGTCATTATCCTGTCTTTTTCTTCAAGCATGTTTTTCGTTGTATTTATTTCCTGATAAAGCCTTGAATTTTTCAATATAATTGAAATTTGATTTACAAACCTTTTAATTGCTTGAATATCATTCTCTTTGATTTGTATGTTTTTAGTATGACTGGTAAGTGAAAATAAGCCTACAATTTGTTCACCTATATATATAGGGATATTTAACAGCGATTTTAGTTTCAAAGTTTTAGAAACATATTTGTCAATAGGTATTGTAAATGTATTTTCATCAATAACAGGAAAATAATACGTTTTATTATTGAAGATACAATCTGAAATATTTCCACTGTTTTTTCTTAAAGGGAAATTATTGTGATCATTTTGAAGGTTCAAATTTTTTATGCTGTCCGGCAGTTTATATTTATCTACAATTATAGATTTCATTTCACCATCTATAATGTATAAAATGCAGCCTTCAAACCCATAGGTTTGTAATAGATAGTTTGAAACTTTATCAAACACCGAAGAATAGTCTAAAGATAAGCTTATCTGTTTGGTAATTTCATTTATTTTTTCTATTTCATTTTTGCTGTTTAGGATGACTTTACGTTGTTCTTCCAGCTGAGTATACAATTTTGAATTTTCAATTGCAGTTCCGATGAAGGCGCATAGTGAATTTATTATGCTTATATCTCCTTGATTAAGTTTAACAATTTTATCCACTGTCCAGAGATGTATTACCCCTATCGCTTCCCCTTTATGTATTATGGCAGTCATAAATACGGTTTTTGGTGTTTGTGCGATATTTAATACATCTTTATCTTTAGTGGACATCTGATAGTTTAATGCAGGAGTAACATCTTCAAAATAGAAATGTGTTTTCCGTAATAATGCAAGCACTGTAGCTCCCTCAGGCGGGTCAATTCTGTAACCACCATCATGAGTATGATAATAGTTCGTTATTTTTTCTGCTGTTTTTTCGAATTTTTCTTTGTCACTGTATTTAACATTAATTAGTTTGCAAAAATTACCTTCTTTTAAAAAGAGATAGGATAAGTCAAAGTTAAAAATATTGAGCATTTCTTCAGGTACTGTATTGTAAATTGTGTCCAAAGTGTCTACTGAATTAATTCTTTCCGCGAGTTCAATAATTTTTTTATTTTTATCTAAAACTCCGGCTGTATCACTTTCTTTTTTTAATAACCTATTGTAATCTTTTGCCAGTAGTAAAAAATCCAGATTATTATTAATCACTTTTTCTGCATCTTTAATTTCTTCTTTGTCAATATCATAATTTATCGAATAAAAGAAAACCACTCCAATACTAAAATTATCTTCAATAAGAGGTATTGATAAAGAGGAACTCATTTTTAAAACTTCAAAAATAGATTTTTGCTCTAGTTTTGAATGTTTTTTATCCAATTCGTTTAAATAAACTGTTTTCTTGGTTTTCATTGCTTGAGAATAACTATAATCACTTAATACCGATATTTTTGTTCCCTCGACAACTTCTACCATCATTTCTATTTCATTATGAAAATCCGCTTTAATAATTTCAAGATTTTCTAATGTTTCATCAATTAGTAAAATAAATATACCGTTAAATTTTATAACTTTTTTTAATTCATTTATAATTATTTCACAAATTTTTTTAAAGTCTTTTAACAGATAGGGATTTTCTATAAACTTATTTATGCTAAAATTATTTTGGTCTTTATTCACAAAAATATTATACCGGAAAGTGAAATATAGTCAATTATTTTTAGTAAACTTTTAATACATACCGAGATTATTAGTTTTTAAAATGACTATGTAACCGCTTTCTGTTCCCGCGGCAACGTATTTGCCGTCCCTTGACGTTGCAACATTCCAGAAAGATTCATATTTAGCGCTTATTTTTTTTATCAATGAAAAATCTTTAAGACGCCATATTTTTATCCAGCGGTCTTTGCTGGCGCTAACGAGATATTTTCCATCAAAAGTAAAACTTAAAAATATATCAGATTCATGGGCTTTTATTGATTTTACTAGTTTCCGGGTTTTTACGTTCCAGAATTTTATTGTGCCGTCATTTGCGTCAAATGTACTGCCTCCTCCGGAAACCAAAATCTTACTGTCAGGAGAAAACTCAAGTGAATGAACACCGGCAGTATGTATGCCGCCTTTAAAAACTGCAATCCGTTTTGCCGTTTTAAGATCCCATAAACTTATACGCGTTCCTTCGTTTAAAACGACTTTTTTACAATCGGGTGAAAACCCGGCGCACATCAGCGTATGCCTCGTATTAAACTTAATTCTCTTGTATAAACTTCCGTTTTCAGTTCTGTGTATAAGCAGTGTTTTACTTCGATAGCAAAAAGTGTAAATATATTTTGAGTCTTTTGAGAACGCAATTTTATTTACACCATAATCATAACCCCGTAAAACTCTTGTGGCTTTCGCGCTTTGCAGATTGACTAACTTATCCATTCCGCCGCTTGCTAAATACTTTCCATTAGGGGAATACTTTACCTGCATTATCCAATTGTAGTGTCCGAAAAACCGTGAAACCAAGCGTTTTGATGAGACCCGCCATATTTTTAATCTTCTGTCAAATGAGACACTTGCAAGGTATTTACTGTCCGGTGAAAACGCTACACTTGTTACACTTCTCCAATGTGCCTTGAAGATATTTTTCTTACGCCTTCTAAACTCACTTGAATATAACACTGCCGTTGTTAAAATAATTATTATAACGGATATTTTTTTAATCACTCTATTCTCCAATTTGTACTTATTAAAATTATCGAAATAATTAAAAAAGCCCTTTAACTATTAAAGGGCTTTTGCAACTAAAATTAAAATATCTTAGCCTTAATCACTAAGTTGTTTGGCAAGTTTTACCAGCCGTATAAACTCGGCCCGGTATCCGAATTTATCTTCTCCCGTGGATTTTTTTGCAAGCGCAATTACGCTGTCATAGGTTGCTGTTCCTTTATACTTTGATTTCCTTAAAAGCATTCCGAACTGTGCTACTGCCGCGGAGAACCTAAAGTTATCAGATGTCTGTTCTCTATCAGCGTATATATTTTTAATGGGTTTAACCAATAAAATACTTTTCGTTGCTTTCGGCTTTTTATACCTGAATTTAACAGTTGCCATTTCATCAGATTTTTCAGCATAATCGCTTGTTCTTTTTGTCTGATATTTTAATGGTATGCTGCTGTCAATTTTTAGTTTTGAGCCCACAGGAACAATTTCATATAGAACTGTAACGGAATGGCCTGCTCCAAGTTCTCCCGCGTCTTTTTTATCGTTGTTAAAATCTTCATTTTTTAATTTCCTGTTTACGTATCCGATAAGCCTATATGCTTTAACTTTTGCGGGGTTAAACTCGATTTGCACTTTAACATCTTTAGCAATAGTGAAAAGTGTTCCAACCATTTCAGTGCCTAAAACTTTTTTTGCCTCTAGAATATTATCAATATACGCGTAGTTTCCATTGCCTTTGTCCGCAAGCTGTTCCATACGTGAATCTTTATAATTTCCCATTCCGAAACCAAGCACTGTTAGAAAGACACCGTGTTTACGTTCTTTCTCTACAAGCCTTACTAATTCGGAAGTAGAGCTGACGCCAACGTTAAAATCTCCGTCTGATGCAAGAATAATTCTATTATTTCCTCCACGGATAAAGTGTTTTTTCGCTATTTTATACGCTAACTTTATTCCCGCGCCGCCTGCAGTAGAACCGCCGGCGGTTAACCTGTTGATTGCTAGCATTATTTTTTGTTTATTATCCCCCGGAGTTGATTCTAATACTAATCCCGCTGCACCGGCGTAAACAACCATAGCAATCCTGTCCATAGGGCGGAGCTGTTTAACCAATACTTTGAATGCTTTTTTTAATAGGTGTAGTTTATTGTATGACTGCATTGAACCGGAAACGTCTATCAAAAAAACGAGGTTATTAGCAGGCACGTTTGCAAAAGAAACCTTTCTTCCCTGAAGCCCGATGTGTAAAAGTTTGCTCTGCTTGTTCCACGGACAATCGGATAATTCGGTGTTTATTGAAAACGGGTGTTTTGATTTTGGCCCGGGATAAGAGTAAGTAAAGTAATTTATCATTTCTTCTATTCTGACAGCATCTTTTGGAGGAACACGGCTGCTGTTAATGAATCTTCTAACATTGCTGTATGATGCTGTGTCTACATCAATTGACATTGTTGATAAAGGGGCATTTTTAACGAGTTTGTAATTGTTGTCATAAATCCGGTTGTATTCTTCGGTGTTATGATTGGGCATTCTTTCTCTGTCATACCTGAGATAACCTCCGCCATGAAAACGTTTGGCTTGTTTAAGACTGTATAAACGCGATGCTGAACTCGGATAGCCTCTTCTCGTTTTATCGTATGTACGGAATTTATGATTTCCGCCAACGTTGTGTTTACCGCATCCTATAAATACGGTTAGTAAAGCAATGCCTGCAATCAGCATTACTTTTGTTTTAAAGATTTTCATTTGTTTCATATTTGTCACTCCCGACTATAAATAATTTTATATTTACACTTATATTAAACCCATGTTTTTACTTTGTGTTCCTGTTTGAAGGAGTTTTCTTTAATTTCTTGAGATTAAATTGTGTAAAAGAGTGCAAATTGTTGAAGATCATCCAAATTAGTATAACTTTTTAGAAAAGTTATTTTTTCCTTAATGCGGCTTTTGTCAGTAAAAAAGCAATTTTTGCATGTCCGTTCATTTTGGCATAGTTTAAAGCAGTGGAACCGGATTTAGATTTTAAATTAACATTTACCCGGTTTTGAATTAGAATTTTTACAACTTTCAGATGTCCGTTAAAAGATGCCCACATTAATGCAGACATGCCGTCTCTTTTGGCTTGAATATTAATATTAGCGCCATGCTCAACGAGTACTTTTACAGTTGACGCATGTCCGTTGCCGGCTGCACACATAACCGGTGTCCAATTATCATTATCCTTTGAATTTACATTTGCGCCTTTTTTTATAAGCAGTTTAGTAATTTTTATGTTTCCATTACATGAAGCGTATCTTAATGCTGTCCGGCCTTCTTTAGTTTTTACGTTTATCTTAGCGCCGTATTTTATTAAAAGCTTAATAATATTAATATCTCCATTATCTATAGAGTATATT
>CALGPD010000060.1 GCA_937960625.1 uncultured Spirochaetia bacterium
ATTAATAATGGATGGTTTAAGCAACGACGAAATAGCAAGCAGGCTCGCTATTTCTCCTGGAACTGTTAAAGTTTATAACAATAAAATTTATCAAAAAGTTGAAGTAAAAAACAGAACATCTCTCATCAAACTAGTTACTGAATATAATTTAAACCGGATAAGCTGCCCATGGCCGGGTTAGTATTCAAAAAAATTTAGGACTTAACAATTCAGAAAACTAAGAATATTAAAGTAAATGTAGTAAAAATAAATTGACATTTTCATTGAAATTTGAAATAATATTTGAAGGTGGAGGTGTTTATGATGATTTTATCTCAAGTTTACGGCGGCCATGGCGGCAAAATGATTGCTATTATCGCCGTTGTTATCGTTATTTTACTAATTGGTGTCATGGTTCCTTTATTAATAAAAAAAGCCAGAAAAGATTCTAAGAGAGCAAGAAATTTTGTACCGGATTTGATTAGAATGTCGGGGTTACAAATGGATAATAACTCATTTTATGGCAGATACCGCGGATACGATACAACATTGGTTTTTGGTATGGGTACAAATTATGCTGAAATAGGTTTTGAGGCTCTAAAAGGTTTTGCAGGCGGGGGAATGGATTTACATCAACGTAACCTGTTTTATCAAAAATTTACAATCCATATTAGGATGCAAAAACAATTGCCGGAACTCGCGCTTAAAGAAAAAGTCGGTGTACTTAGAACAGACCAGTATATAATGGATGCGGTTGCGGGTAAACAAATTGAATTACCTGAACAAAAAGATTTAAGAATCGGTAAGAATAGAGTATTTGCACGGGATAAAGCAGTTGCTGGTAAAGTTGTTTCCAGCCCTGAATTACAAAACCTATTGTCAGACTGGCATTTTCTCGATGTCAGGGTTTTTGACAATAACGTTGTATTTACCCTTGATGATAATATGATAAATCCTACTTTCGGCCCAAGGCGGTTACAAACCCCAGAATATATAATTCAGGCACTTGATATCGCGGCGTGTGTTGCTGATCTAGTATCTAAATAATAAAAAAACACCGGTTTGTATAGCCGGTGTTTATATTAACGCTCTATAAATTCGTCATATCTTCGGGTTCATAATAATTATGATCATGTTTGCAGCACGGACATTTTTTAGGCGGTTCATTTCCGGTTACAACATATCCGCAAACAGAGCATCTCCATTTAATAGGTTTTTCACGTTTAAATACAGTTCCGTTTTCAACCATTTCCAGAAGTTTTTTATATCTGTCTCTGTGTTCAGCTTCAATTTTAGCAATTTGTTCAAATAAAAGAGCAGCTTGTTCATTTCCTTCCTCTCTTGCTTCTTTAGCAAAAGTAGGATACATGGTTATTGTTTCATACTGCTCACCTTCAATTGCTTCTTTTAAGTTAGCAATTGTATCACCAATACCGCCAAGTAGTTTAAACTCATCCTTGGCGTGTCTTTTTTCGTTTTCAGCAGTTTCTTCAAGAATTTTTGCTATATAATTGTAACCTTCTTTTCTAGCAACCGATGCATAAAAAGTGTATTTATTTCTTGCTTGTGATTCCCCTGCAAATGCAGCGTGTAAATTTTCTTCGGTTTTTCCCATTTACTCGTTCCTTTCAGTAATTTTCCTTGAATATAATCATATTATAGGGCAATGTCAAAAAGGATTGTTAAATTTGTATAAAGAATTTACTTTGCCCCAGCCCTACGCAATATTGTTCTTAAATGCCTCCGGTGATATCCTGGAGTAAAATCAATAGCAGACCTGCCTTGTTTATCTCTTAAATTTACGTTTGCGCCTGCATGAATTAATATCCTGATAACCTGTGTATAACCTTTTAATGCGGCATACATTAAAGCGGTTTTTCCGGCTTTATTTTGTATATTAACTTTGGCTCCGGATATAATTAACAATTTTACTATCGGAATTCTATTTCTATAGGATGCTATCATTAAAGGAGTATTTCCTATAAAATTAATAAAATTAACATTTGCACGGCTGTTAATTAATTCTCTAGCAATTTCTGTATCACCGGCAGCGCAAGCCATATATAGGCCGGTATTCCCTAATGTCATTTTAAGTTCAATATTAGCTCCGGCTTTAATAGCAGCTCTCAATAATTTTACTTTGTTTGTATTTACAGCGTGTTTGAACTCTTCATTCGCTTTTTCAGGAGATATGTTATATTTCCTTGTTTCCCGCTCTTTTTCTCTATTTGCAGTTTTTTGTCTCTCTCCTGCTTTTACAACCATTTTAAGGTCACTAATCCATTCTTCGCGAATTCTTTTAAAGTATTTATCAAAAGCGCTCGAATACATTAACATTTCCATATTCATCATCATATGTGCAACGTGTATGTAATTTCTCGCTCTTCTTCCATCGCGTAAAAAATGCCGACGTTTATACTTCCACCTTTTATCAAAGGCAGACCATCTGGTTTTTTTTTCAAAGCTCATTAATAGTCTTGCAAGTTGTCTTGCTGTTCTTGCTTCTTTAACTTTCCTATACCAATAATTTCTAAAATACTTATGTTTTCTATTTAAATAATGAGAACGTAAATACTTTGCTAATTGTATTAACCGATTTTGAATTGTTTTATGCCTAACTCTCTTATTTAAATAATTAAGAATTGTCGGTTTAGGAGTTCTTTCATTATCTGAACCATAAGCAGAATTGTCAGGATAGCTGCCCCATCGGGGTAAGTTATTTCTAAAAATGCGGATATTCTTTTCTCTAGATGTTAACCCTCCGATAATACTTACATTTAAAGTTTCACCATACCGTGATTTTAGATATAAATATCCTGATTTATGATTATGATATAATCCATTATGATAAAATTCTTTATATGAATAAGCCCTTGCTCTGGAATCATATCGGGAAACATTAATGTCTTTATGGAATTTACCTCCATTAGCTTTTAAATAAAATCCAGTGTGCCGTGTGACGAATAATCCGGTGTTTGTCCAGTTTTTTCCAACAGTGATGTTGTTTCGGCGTTTTCTTAAGTGAATAAAAACAACGTCTGTTCCTGAAATAGTAGCTATTTCCCTGTATTTCGGATTCATTTGAAATTTATATGCCCATGAACCACAACCCGTATATAATAGTTTTCTTAATTTTGTATCCCAGATACAAATTTGATCACCGCCTGCAACGAAAATTCTTCCGTCTTTGCTTAATGATAAAGTTGGAGAAGGCATTCTAACTCCTGTTGTTAAAATATTGCTGAAATCTCTTCTATTAAGATTTAAATTTACTATTAGTGTTTTTGCTCCGGATGATCCCATGGAAAAATATATTTTATTATTATCTATAGGAGAAAATTTTACATAGCAAACCGATGAGAAACCAGGAAATCTATTTCTCTTTCTTGTAAAAATATAGCTAGGGATTTTCATTATTTTTCTTCCTGTGCGCGTGTTTATAATTTCAACCTGTCCTGCACAATTCCCTACTGCAATTTTTTTCCCATCAGGGCTGATATCAAATTTCTGCCATGGCAGAAGACAGCTTTCTTCAGGAACACCAAGTCTGGGAATTGCGGGCATTTTCAACTGGTACTTCCAAACCATTCTACCGTTTGGAATGCTCCATTTAATTATCCATCTGTCTCTAACCACAACGCATCCACCATAATTTACTCCAACTGAATTTTTATGAAACGCGATAAGGTTATTTGAATTAGGAGTAAACTTAACATCAATAGGAACAAGCATGTTTCTAACATCGTATCTGCTTCCTCTGCATGGTGGAAGAAAACTCGGTATTCTTATTGTTCTAACCTTTCTGCCGGAATATCCGTCTAGTATTGTTATTGAATAAGGATGGTTTCTTGCTCCGCCTGTCATCTGGTCAGGCACGACTGCTACATACCTGCCGTTAGGACTAACAGTAACGTGTTCAATTGCAAGGTATCTTTTATACGTTAAAGGGGACAATGGGCGTACACTCCATAGTATTCTCTTTGACTTTAAGTCGATTTTTTTTACTCTGCCTCCTGTTCTTCCGCCACTTTCTCCTATAACAATACTATGGCCATTAGGGAAATATGCAAATGATTTGATACTTTCTTTAGTTGCAGTAATGCTGTAGGAGGGTAGCCAGGCTGCATTACCTATTGGTTTTAGTTCTTTATTAATATCGAACACATAAGGAAGTTTATAACTGCCTCTTGTTAATCTATAAGCGTGAACGGAAAGTATGAATATTATTGAAATAATAATTATTATAATTGAGATAAATTTATAATTCGAATTGAATATTTTTTTCATGGAACCTCATTATGGTAGTTTCTAATATTTTACATTTTTTATATTTAAATTTCAATAAATAATTATATAAGAATAATTAATATAAATAAAAGAAACTTATTTAATAGCTTGAATACTGATTTAATAAATATCCGCAAATTACTAAGTTTTTCATGACTTCGGAAAAGAAAAGTGACAGAGCAGTCTATTTAAATAGTAGAAACAATAAGGATTGCTTCACTGTGTTCTTAGGTTTCTAAGCAATATAAATAATAAAATAAAAACAATTAGAATTTATATCGAATTCCGTTTGAATAGATACACTAATTAATTTCAAAATTCATGATAGTTATATCATCATTAAATTCATTGGAGCACCACTTTTCGATTTCTGAAATAATTTTTTTATTTATATCCTGAGGTTTTTTATGTTTATTTTTATCTATAAGCTTAACGAGTTTATCTTCACCAAACTCTTCATTGCTATAATTGAATTGTTCGAATACTCCATCTGTAAACAAAATGAGTTTATCTCCTTTGCTAAAACATAGAGTATTTAATTCATACTTCATGTTTTCAAGCAAACCTAACATCTTACCCGTTGATTTTAACATCTCTACATCTTTATTTGATTTTATTAAATACTGAGTAGGATGGCCTGCAGAAGAATAATGGATTTTGTTGTTTTTGAAATCAATATCAATAATAATACTTGTAAGAAAAACATTTAACGAGAAATAACTTTTTGTAAATGTATCGTTAAATACAGCGAGAACTTGAGCAGCATCAATCTCGAATTCTTTTATTTTTTCATATTCAGCTTTTATCAGCATAGTTGTTAATGCGGCTTGTACTCCATGTCCTGTGGCATCGGCAAGAAAAATTCTATAATTTCCATTGGCAAATTTATATACATCGTAAATATCTCCACCCACTTGTATCATGGGACGGAAGATAATATCGATGTTTAAGTTATCAAATTTAAAATGGTCCGTTGAAATTATTTTATTCTGGATTTGCTGGGCTAATTTTAAATCTTCGTAAATAATGTTTTCTTTTCGTTTTAACTCAAAATTAATTATAGTATTTTTCGTTATTACTCTGGAAACCGAATAAGCAAGCAAACCGGATATAGAAGCTAAAACGCATAAATAAAAGTAGATAAGGTAATAGAAATTAATATCTGTGGAATACTTTTTCATACCAAAATAGAATAAAGATAAAGAAACTGCACATAATATCGTGCTGTATATTAT
>CALGPD010000061.1 GCA_937960625.1 uncultured Spirochaetia bacterium
GCGGAATTTGCTCTGAATGTGGTAAAAAAGTATATTGGCCGTACCCGTTTATATTCGTTGATATGGAAAGGAAATTAATTCTTAATGTATTGATGACACCGTATAAAGGCGGAGTATATATGCTTTCCCACTCAATAGATTTTATACAAAATTTCAATAATGAAACAATACTGGCAAATATGCCTGATTTAACCGGCTACATAGGCGCTGCGGTTATGAATTTGGAAGACTTAAAAAGTAAACTACACGCGAAAATGGCAGGCCTCGATGTTCAGGAACTGCAATTTATTGAATACGTTTTAGAGACAAATAATTCCTGTGACGAATGCGGACATTCTCCTATGAAGTTTATTTACGAACGCTCTGACAATGAAAATCATATATTTCGAACAATTTGTATGGATTGTAATAGAATATCCATGATTGAGTACGAAAAATCCAATTATGAGATGCTAATAAAAAATGCAAAGCAAAATATGAACTTAACTGATAAAACGGGAATTAAAATTACAGCTCATTAATTTTTTTTGAATAAATAAAAAAGCGTTTACTCTCTTTGGGGTAAACGCTTTTTTATTTTAAAGTATTATTTATACTAATTAGTCATTAGTTCCACCGGCAAAAACTTGAGTACACATAAAATTAGGCATTTTATATCTTCCGCGGAAGAATAAATAACCCGCAGCGCCTAACCTTCTAAATCTTGAATTTAAAATATTACGTCTATGGCCCGGGGAATTCATCCAATTGTTTACAACAGATTTTGCAAAAGACCAATATGTATGAGGCGGAATAACTTTACCGTTTGGATAACGGATTTTACCTCCCGGACGGCTTGGGGGATAAAATGAAGTACCGGCTCTGTATTGAATACCAAACGTATAAGCAATATTCTCTCCTACAGTACTATACCACTTGCCAAAGATTCTAACACGATCGGCGGGAGTGCTCCTGCCTCTAACCCTGCTTGTACGTGAAAAAAAGTTATACTTCACCATATCGCTGCTATGCAGATAAGCTGCTTTGTAAAGAACATTTGAATATTTAAATAAGGGCCTTCTATAACGCGCTCTTTGAACATTTGTCGCGTAAAAAATTGCCGCTCCCAATAACGCATTATTAACACGTTGAAAATTAATAGAAGTTCTTGCCCCTGAATAGTTTTTAAACGTTCTATAATTATACCTTGCGTACATGGAATTTCTCCAGACAGCCGAACTGCTGCTCGATGAATAATTTGAAGAACCTGTTTTATCATCCGATAAACTTCTTGAATTCTTTACCGGTTTATCCGCTTTCGGGGATAAAAGGGTTGCAATTTCATCGTTCATTCCACCGGCAAAAACTTGAGTAGATTTAAACATCGGAATTCTATACCGGCCTCTATAAAAAAAGTACGCGCTTGCACCTAAGACTTTAAATCTTGGATTTAGTATATTACGTCTATGAGGAGGTGAATTCATCCATTGGTTAACAAGTGAACGCGCAAAACTTAAATAAGTATGCGCAGGAATTTCTCTTCCGTTCATATAGCGTATTCCGCCTCCGTTTCTTGAAGGGGGGCGAAACGAAGTACCTAATTTATACTTAACCGCAAAAGTTGGAGCAACATTTTCTCCAACAGTATATTTCCATTTACCGTATTTCTTTACTCTGTCACTTGGTGTTCTTCTTCCCTGAACAGGGCTGTAATGTCCCATAAAATTCCTTTTTACCATATCACGGGAATGAATAAACGCTGCAAGCATTAAAGCTCGGGAAAATTTAAACGGTGATAAATTATTCAGGCTTCTTATTCGATTGGTTTCATAAAAAATACTTGCAGATATTAATTCGGTGTTTATATTATTAAAATTTATTGCTTTATTAGCCCAACCACTTTTAATTAAATCCTTCCATGACATATTGCTGTAAAAATTTTTATAATTAAATTTCGCGGACAAACTTATTGTTACAATAATTAAAAGCAATAAAATCAAAGCGCTTTTAAAAACACTTTTAAATTTCACGTTGTTCTCCTTAGTCTTTTTTTAATTTTAAACACTGTTGAGGAATAAAAACACTATTATTTTTATCTTTTTTGAATTCCTATTAGGGTTTTATCATCATGGAAAGGAGCTTTTCCTCTAAAGAGGTCAAGGTCATGAACTATTGACTTAATCAAAGAATGAATATCCTTATGCTTGTTTGTATTTACAATGGAATATAATTTTATTTCGCTATACATCTCTTTGGATTCAGAAAATTCTTCAAACATTCCATCGGTATAAAGTAAAAGCTTATCGCCTTTATTAAAATCCAACTCAAGATTCTGATAGTCATTTTCCTTAATAACACCTATAACAG
>CALGPD010000062.1 GCA_937960625.1 uncultured Spirochaetia bacterium
GTTATTTTAAAAACGGGTTGTTGTCGCGTTCAAATCCAATTGTTGAATCGCCCATATGACCGGGATAAACTTTTATATCATCGCCAAGAGGCATGAGTTTCTTTTTAATACTTTCAATGATTTTTTTATAATTACCGCCCGGAAAATCCGTTCTTCCGATTGACATATTGAACAAAGTATCCCCGGTAAATACGTTGTCATCTATTATATAACAACATCCGCCTTCGGTGTGGCCGGGAGTATGTAAAACTTTTATTTTTGTACCTAAAAAATCAATTTCTTCGTTGTCTTCAAAATATAAATCCGCTTCTTTAAGTGAAACCGCGCCTCCTGTGTACGCGGAAAGGTTTTTCACAGGGTCGGAAATAGCCGGTTTTTCGCTTTTATGAACTCCGAAAGGAGTGCCGTATTTTTCACGCAGCGCCTCGACAGCGCCGATATGGTCAACGTGTAAATGCGTGTTTAATATATATTCAACCTTTCGGTTACCGATTGCTTTAATTATCTTATCAGCTTCATCGCCCGGGTCAATAACTAAGACTTTTTCGTCATTTCCAACTATGTAACAATTTACCTGATACATGGGGCCGACAATAACGTTCTCTATTTTCATTTTTTAATCCACCGTTTAATGTATTTGAAATAGAAATCTATAATATTATTGGAAAAAAAACAAATCAAACACGGTTTATTTATTCAATAAGCTTTGTACTATTAAATCAACAGCTTCATCTTCATCAAGGCCTCTTGCCATTAAAGTTTCAAGCTGTTTAGAATCTACACTACCGATTGCAGCTTCATGTGTAACGTGCGCTTGAGGGTGCATTACTTTAACAATAGGCGTTGCAGACGCTATTCCGTTACCTTGTACGATTTCATGACAATCAACATGGCCTCTTGCAAACGGAGCTGATGCGGTTAATTCGTTGTATACATCCGCGGTCGCGTTGTCCTGTACCGCGATTTTCGTTGTGAGTAAACCAACGCTGTTTTTGCCTTTTAAATGGCCTATTTCCCTAATTCTAATCACATCCGCGTTTTTTCCGCTTATTCTTGCTTCCATTTCCATAACGCTGTCATCACCGCAAACAGTATCATATTCAATATCAATTAAACCAACAGCGCCTTTTATTAGTTCAAACTCGGTCTTAAACTTCGCGCCTTTGGCAAGTTCAACTTTAGCTTTAGGCACTACTTTTACTCCGCCGTCTTTACCGTGTATATGACGCTCAAAATAAGTGTATTCCGCGTTTTCACCAACGTATATTTCAGCGTCCATTGTATGTAAAACGTCTTGCGCAAAAGGGAAAGTGCAATAAGCGAAAACGTTTATTTTTGCGTTGTCTTCAATTTTTACTTTCATAATAATTTTTTGAATAGCGGATTTTTCAAGTACGCCAAAGCATAAATGCACAGGGTTTTCAAACACAGTGTTTGCTTTTACTGTAAGGTTTAACTTAACACCTTTTTCAAAAGTTTCAGCCTCTGCCTCAAGCCCGGGCAGTAAATGAGAACCCACAACTTGATTTCCGTTCACTGTCAATCTCGCTGTGTTTGGAGAATGCACATGAGCATAATCAACATCTGTTGTACTGTATAATTTTTTTGCAATTTCATCTTTGACACTCATAAGTATCCTCCTATTTTATTTCCTCGCATTTGCCGTCATGTTCACTCATACAAACCATACATTTGCCTTTAAAATACTTGCTTATTTCTTCAGAAGTACCTTTATCAAGGATTTTACCATTACACATTAAAAAAGCATGGTCAGCCTGCTGTAAAACAGTGGGGCTATGAGTAACGAGTATAACTGTTGAACCTTTCTGCTTTAATATTCTTATCATTTCAAAAATTTTCTCAAGCGCGGCAACATCAATACCTGAATCAGGTTCATCAAGAAATAATATTTCAGGCTCCATAGCGATTAGTGAAGCAAGTTCAATCCGCTTTCTTTCACCGCCTGATAAAGTTTTATCCACTGCTCTATGTAAATAATTATCAGGTTCAAGGCCAACTGTATTAAGAGCGCTTTTTATGTTTTCTTCTGATTTGTCTTTAGCGGAAACCCTTATATAATCATCAACCTTAAGCCCTTCAAACCGTGCCGGTTCCTGCCATGCAAGAGTAATACCCTTTTTCGCTCTTTCGTGTACTTTATAATCTTTTATTGATTCTCCGTTAAAAAGAATATCCCCCTGAATATCTCTATAACCGGACAATCCCATGATTGTATATGATAATGTTGATTTTCCAGCACCGTTTGCGCCCACTATAGCATGTATATGAC
>CALGPD010000063.1 GCA_937960625.1 uncultured Spirochaetia bacterium
AAGTTAAACAAAGCACTGTAGTTTTAAACCGCAGCGTAAGTGACTCAAAAATTGCTATTCAAAATATGGCTGATTCTGTTATGAATATAACTAATTCTGTAAATTTGCAGGGTGAGATCGTGAATGATACTACTGATGAAATCACTAAAGTAGTAAATGCAATAGGTACATTATCAGCAGAAATTGAACAGCAGGCAGCATCAGTTGAAGAATCTTCTGCTGCTATTGAAGAAATGGCAGCGTCAATTAACAACGTTGCCGATACCGCAATGAAAGCGGGTAAAATTACTGTTGGCCTTGTTGAAAATGCAAAAAAAGGCGGGGATTCAATCAAGAAAACAATAGAAGCAATTCATTCAATTGAGGAAACTTCATCAAGAGTTAATGATATAGTTGATATCATTAACGGTATTTCTGAACAGACAAACCTTCTCGCTATGAATGCTGCAATCGAAGCAGCGCATGCCGGAGAGGCAGGAAAGGGATTTGCTGTTGTTGCTGATGAGATCAGAAAACTTGCAGAAAACTCTCAGAATAGCGCTAAAGAAATTGTTAACCTAATTAAAGAGATTAACGATAAAATACAAACCACGACCGAATTAACAGGAATCGTTACCAAAGGCCTTGATATGATATTAAACGATGTTGATAACACTAACACAATTAATACAGAAATATCAACTTCCATGACAGAGCAATCGGTAGCGATTAAAGAGATTCTTAACCAGATTTCCAGTCTGGTTAATATTACTGAAAGTGTAAGGAACTCAATCTTTCAGCAAAAAGAAAGCACTAAAATTATTACAAATACAATTGAAAAGCTTGCAAATACTAAATCAGATATTATGCATGCAGTTAATACAGCAAACGAGAATAGTACTAAGATGATGTCTTCATTCGATGAAGTTGATGAAGTTGCTGAAATTAACGAAGAAGTAGTTGATAAGCTAGACAACGTATTTAACACTTTTAAAATTGAGCAGGATTTAAATACTCAATTTGCTGCAACTGCGGTTGAGTTAAAAGAATAATGTCAAAGTATTAATTATTCCCATTTCATTTTCCATTCACAATATAATAATATATATTTAAAACCGGATTTTATTACTGTTGTCCTTGATTCTTATTTATATTAGTATTTAACTCAAGATTTATTTTTGAGAATACGCATTGTTTTTCTATCATAATTTATTTTATAGAGGATTTTTAAAATGAAAAAGAACTATTATGACTTTGAGCAGATTGAGAAAAAATGGCAGAAAATATGGAATGATAAACAAGCTTACAAAGCAGAAATAGACAATGATAAAGAAAAGTTTTACTGTCTTGATATGTTTCCATATCCTTCGGGAAGAATTCACATGGGGCATGTTAGAAATTATACTATTGGAGATATAATTTCCCGGGTTTATAGAATGAAGGGATATAATGTAATTCATCCAATTGGCTGGGATGCATTCGGGCTTCCAGCTGAAAATGCGGCTATTGACAGGCAAATCCACCCAGCAAAATGGACTTATGAAAATATTGATTCCATGAAAGCACAGTTGAAAAAACTCGGTATTTCTTACGATTGGGATACAGAAATTTTCACTTGCCGGGAAGATTATTATAAATGGGGTCAGTGGTTTTTCCTGAAAATGTATGAGAACGGCCTTGTTGAAAAAAGAAAGAGCGGAGTAAACTGGTGTGATAAATGTAACACAGTGCTTGCAAATGAACAGGTTGAAGATGGAAAATGCTGGCGCTGTGACAGTAATGTTGAAATAAGAGATTTAGAGCAATGGTTTTTTAAAATAACCGATTATGCTGAAGAATTGCTTGAAGGGCATAAAGAACTTGAAGGGAAATGGCCGGAACGCGTTATTACTATGCAGAAGAATTGGATTGGCAAATCCCGAGGCATGCAGGCTAATTTTAAACTTGACGGACAAGATTTTCCCATATTTACAACGCGCCCTGATACGGTTTTCGGTGTAACTTTTATGGCCATTGCTGCTGAACACGATATTGTAAAACAGATTATTGACGATACAGCTGATGAGAAAAAGAAAAAAGAACTTACAGCTTTTGTAGATAAAGTAAAAAAAGAAGATAAGATTTTCCGTACTGCGGACAACACCGAGAAAGAAGGAATTTTCACTGGAAAATATGTAACAAACCCTTTCAGCGGCGATGAAATACCTTTATGGATAGCTAATTTCGTTTTAACTGAATACGGTTCGGGCGCTATTATGAGTGTGCCTGCACACGATCAAAGGGATTTTGAGTTTGCCAGAAAATACGGAATTCCTGTTAAAGTCGTTATTCAACCTCAGGGAGAAGAGCTAAACGGAGATGATTTAACCGAAGCATACACAGGGCAGGGTGTAATGGTTAACAGCGGTGATTTCAGCGGGCTTGACTGGAAAGACGGGAAAAAGAAAGTTATTGAGTTTGCTCAGAAAAACAAAATAGGCGAGGGTACTGTTCAATATAAATTAAAAGACTGGTTAATCTCAAGGCAAAGGTATTGGGGAAACCCGATCCCGGTAATTTATTGCGATAAATGCGGAGTTGTTCCTGTGCCTGAAAAAGACCTGCCTGTAAAACTGCCGGAAGACGTTGAGTTTGTTATTGGGAAAAATCCTTTAACCACTAGCGAGAGTTTCATCAACGTAAAATGCCCTAAATGTAATGCAGACGCAAAACGGGAAACCGATACAATGGATACTTTTGTTGATTCTTCATGGTATTTTATGCGTTATACTTCCCCTAATGAAGAAAATGCGCCGGTAGACACGGAGCAGTCAAACTACTGGATGAATGTTGATCAGTATATCGGTGGAATTGAACACGCTGTAATGCACTTGCTTTATGCGCGTTTTTTTCATAAAGTTATGCGCAACTTGGGTTTAAGTAAACATGACGAGCCTTTTAAAAGGTTGTTAACTCAGGGTATGGTTGTATCTTATTCATATAAAGACAGCGAACTCGGTTATTTAAGTTATGATCAAGTTGATGAAATGAAAGAAAAAGACCCTGAACGATATAAAAAACTTGAAGTTAAAAACGATAAGATGAGTAAAAGCAAAAAGAACGGTGTTGACCCCGATAATATTATTAAGGAATACGGTGCTGATACCGTGCGTTTGTTTATGCTTTTTGCTTCACCTCCGGACAGGGACCTTGAATGGAATGATTCTGCGGTTGAAGGCGCTTTCAGGTTTATTAAAAGAGTGTATACTGCTTTTACCAATAATCTTGATTCAATAAAGGC
>CALGPD010000064.1 GCA_937960625.1 uncultured Spirochaetia bacterium
GCTTATGACGGTCTGTATACCGCGACCAAAGGGTTTGGAGAAATATACGTTTTACCTGAATATTCTAAAAAAGCAAAAGAATTAATAAGTAACCTTTCAATATAAAAACTACAAAAATAAATAAAATTTTAACAACTTTTACATTTTATTTGTTAAATTTCCAAAGAGTGTTTTCAAAAAGCATTAAATAACAATTTATGGGGATAAAAATGAAAAAGCATTTTAATATCTTACTTGTTTTATTATTAACATTTTCTTTGGGTTCATGCTCAGGGAAAATTGACAGTTCAAAAAACGTGGAAATCACAATTATTCATTTCAATGATTTTCACTCAAAAATAAAAGAGTTCAGGACATCGAGAAAAGATAAAAATAAATCAGCGGGCATTTCAAGGGTTGTTGCATTAATTAAACAGCTTAAAAAACAAAACAAAAACTCAATTGTAATGATGGCTGGAGATATGATTCAGGGTTCTCCCTTTTCAACGTTAAAAAAAGGAAGTGTGAGTTTTTCATTGTTTAACAATGTTATTGACTACCTCGTTGTTGGCAACCATGAATTTGATTACGGGCTTAAAAATTTAAATCACCTTGTTAAAAGCGCGGGTTTCAAAACCATAACCTCCAACGTGTATTATAAAAATTCAAATCAGCCTTTAACTAAATACCGTCAGGATATTATTAATATGCAGGGTATTAAAGTCGGAATATTCGGGCTTACCACAACCACAACTCCGGAGACTACCCTTCCCGCAAATGTAGTGAAACTTAGGTTTGAAGATGAAATTACAACGGCTAATAACATGGTAAAAAATCTTAAAGCAGCAAAGTGTAACGTTATTATTGCTTTAACCCATCTTGGTTTTGACCGGGATAAAATACTGGCAAATAAAGTTAAAGGAATCAACGTTATAATCGGCGGGCATTCACATACAAAAGTTGAAAAAGGCCAGATGGTTAATAACACCATGGTTGCTCAAGCAAGGCATAACGGAGAATATTTAGGCGTTGTAAAAATAACGTATAACACAGGCGTAAAAAAAATAGTGAAAATACAGGCTAAACTCGTTAAAGTTACCCATGATATTGAAAAAGACGCTGTCACACTCAAAAGCGTAAAACAGATAGAAAAAGTTGTAATGTCCGGGCTTGACAAAAGAGTTGGCATATCCAAAACGGATTTAATTTCAACGAGAAAAGCTGAATCAAATATCGGCGATTTGATAGCAGATATAATTAAAAAGCGTTCAAATGTTGACGTTGCTTTGGTTAATTCAGGAGGAATCAGGGCTAATATTCTTAAAGGTACAGTTAAACACGTTCACGTTTTAAAGGTTCTTCCTTTTGGAAATACAATCTCTGTATTTAATATGAAGGGGAAAAACTTGTTGAAAGTTTTTGAAAAAAGTGCTACAAAAGTAGGGGCCGGAGCGTTTATGCAGGTTTCACGTGGAGTTAAATATATTGTAAAAAACAATAAACTCGTTAGCGTTAAAATTAACGGTAAAGATATTGAGCCAAATAAAACGTATAAAATTGCAACGAGTAATTTCCTTGCTTCCGGCGGAGACGGATACAGTGAGTTTAAAGCCGTTGCTAATAAAGTCGATACAGGCAATTTAATTTCAACGGCAGTAACGAATTATTTTAAAATGAAAAAAATAATTAACGTTGTTAAAGCTGGAAGAATAAAAATAGAATAACCAAGCTATTTTTTTGGGAGGGCTTGGAAGAAAATAAAAACAAGTATGATACTTATAACAATTTACCTATAATTTTACTTGAAATTGATTTTGATTATAAAATTCTTTTTGTAAACGATTTTGCTTTAAACTTTTTTGGATATACAAATCAGGAATTAGTTAACAAAAATCTATCTATTCTTCTTGAATATGATAATAACATTTTCAGCCACGGATTAATTACATCAATTAACTCTTTAAAAAATTCTGATAAAGAAACATTCTTAAATCAACTTGGATTAGTTAAAACGAAGCAAAAAGCTGTGTATAACATTTCATGGAATATAATAGAGGCAAATAAAACCGCGATTGATATGCTTGAATACTCTTTAGACAAATTAAAATCCATGACTATGTATGATTAAATGTTTAAAACAAAAAAAATCCGGATATTCAAAAAAAGGCAATAGAAAATATTATTGAAAATAACGGGATTGCTAGGTTTGAATCCATACTTGTTTCAAAATCCGGAAATCAATTTTTTACAGATATAAGTATCTATCTCGGTGTGCCTCTAGAAACACCCTACGCATTGCCAGTATGTAAAGATATAACAGATAAAAGACAGCTTAAAAACGAATTGTTCAAAGAACAGAGAAAAGTAATGGCAATTATTCATGATATGTCTGAAATTGTCTTGAGTTATAAACCGGATTTTACGATTACATTTGCGAACCCAATTGTATATGAATATTTAAATATAGCTCACACTGAATTTATAGGCATGAATATTCAAAGTTTTTTTGAACAGGATATTTTTGACAAGCAGTATTTAAAAAAAATAGTTAACCGGTTAAAACAAATAGATATTGATTCTAATTTCCTTACAAATGAATATAAAATTTCATTCTCCTGACGGCAAAGTTAATTATATTCAATAGGTAACGCGCGGTATTTTCAATGCCAGCAGTGAATTGGAAGAATATCAAAGCGTTGGCAGGGAAGTAACCGAATTAAAAGAACTTCATTTGGATTTACAGGAAAAAAATGACTAATTAAAAAAACTTTTTCATATGAAAGATAATTTCGTTGCTATGGTTAATCATGATTTAAAAAATATTTTAGGCTCAATAATAGTCGCGTCATATATTCTTAAAAAAAAAAGATTTTCATGATGAATACCGCTCTTTTATTGAAATAATCAATAAAAACTCACAAATGGTTTTAAAACTTGCAAATGATTTTCTTCAAATTATATTATTTGAAACCGGTAATATTAAATTGGAAAAACACGTTGTCAATATAAATGAATTAATTGAGGATATAATAATAACGTATAATATTATTACAAAAAACAAGGAAATAACACTAGAATGACAAAACAACGTTAAACGCGCTGTTAGTGTTGACAATTCAAAAATATACACGGTTTTAAGCAACCTGTTAAACAATGCAATTAAGTTTATTGATAAAAACAGCACTGTTGTCATTAACAATGAAGCAAAAAACGGACATATTATCTTTTCTATTAGTGACAACGGAATTGGCATTGACAATAATAAATTGGAAGATATTTT
>CALGPD010000065.1 GCA_937960625.1 uncultured Spirochaetia bacterium
GTTACAGCGAGCTCAACAGTATTCACAATGCGTTTTACAATATCTGAGATTAATTCTGATATTTGTTGTGAAGACGTTGCTGAGTTTATAGCAAGCTGCCTAATTTCATCCGCGACAACAGCAAAGCCTTTTCCTGCTTCTCCTGCATGTGCGGCTTCAATTGCGGCATTCATTGCCAACAAGTTCGTTTGTTCAGCAATACCGGATATGATATTTGTAATGTCGGAAATCTTATTTCCCGCTTCTTCAATTCCCCTTATTGCGTCAATTGAGCGTTGTATAGCTTGGCCGCCTTCTTCTGCTACTTCTGTAAGTTCATTGCTGATTTTATAAGCTTTTTCTGCTGTATCTGCAACGTTATTTATATTTGCAGCCATTTCTTCAACCGCGGATGAAGATGTTGCAACACTGTTAGATTGTGAATTTATGTTTTCCGCAATTGTTTCAATACTTTTCACCATTTGCGTAACTGTTGAGGATGTATTGCCAACAGTTTTAATTTCATCAGTTATACTTGTTTCTATTTTTGAAATATTAGTAGCCATTAATTCAATTTCATCTGAAGAAGTTTCAACCTGGTCATTTAATTTTGTGCTCGAGTCTGCAACAGTATGTGTAAGTGTTTTGACCTTTTTAATTATTTCTTTTATACTGCCAACGAAAATATTAAAACGTTTGCTAAGGTCGGAAATTTCATCACTTCCTAATATTTCCAGTTTGGCTGTTAAATCTCCTTCACCTTTCGAGATATTATCAAGCATATTAGACACGTTAATTATTGGGTTGATAATACGTTTTGACATAAAAGTAAGGGTTATAATTGCAAAAATAGTAGAAATAGCAAGGGCAATTATTAACCATATCAATAGTTTTTGTATTGTGCTTCCATAAAGGTCGGAGAAATACGCGGTAGATGCAATATACCAATCAAATTTTTCAAAATATCTGAATGCAAAGAGTTTATTCTTTGTTACATTTTTTCCATCTATAGTTGTATTCCAGTTTGAATTAAAAATCATGGGGGCTTTTTTTAGGTTTTGCGTTTTGTTTTCTATTTTCTTAAAAATAGTATTTTCAGGAATGATTTTACCTTTATAATCATGGTCTATTAATACTTTACCTACGGATGTAATAATAAATGGAGTACTGTGTTTGCCGAGTCTTGCGCTTTCAATAGCTTTTAACATATTTTGCTTGAAAGTATTTGTTATTGAAGATTTATTACTAACTTGTTTGACAAAATCCGATTTATTGGCTGAAGCTGTTATTATTAAATTAAGTTGTTCATAGTATTTTTGATAAAGTATTTTATCAATATACGTTGTTCCTGCTTTTGTGCCATGAGGCCATTGATATTCAAGAAAACCGGTTTTCATTTTTATCTGCCTTCCAACATAATTGAATTTTCTATCCGTTTTATCATAATCCCTGCCTTCAAAATTTTGTTTATGATGCCAGATAGTTTTTCCCTTTTTATCTAATGCATAAAAATAACCGGATTTGCCTATTTTTTGTGTACGTAAATATTTTGCGCATCTGTTGCGGAATTCGTTTTCGGTAATTTTGCCTTTTCTAAGTATAGCTGTTTGAGAATCCAAATATTCTATCATTTTGTATAAATGTTTTTTTAGCGCAATTTTAGCAGTTTCGCTTTCCTCCATTGATAATTTTTCAACGGTTTTATAATTGAATGAAACGAAATTATACAACGAGTTGACATTATTTTTTAAAATTTTATTCGTTATCGCATTTAGGCTGTTGGATAAAGCAATGTAAACATTTAAGCTTAAAAGGATTAGAGTTATGAGTACAATTATTATCGTTGTTATGGTTAAACGGCGTCTTATAGAAAATTTGATAGTGTTATATTGTAATTCTTCTGTGCCGGTTAAAAAAATTTTATTAGGTGATGAGTCTTTATTATCATCCTTTATTTTCACTTCTGTTTTGTGTGTGTGATCTATTTTTTTTAACATATTTGCCTGCCTTTGTAATAAAGTATTTTTAAATATTATTTTTCAATTTTATACATTTCAGTAATAGGATAAATCCATAATGATGTGTTAAAAATATTATTTGCATCGAGAATATTTATTATTTGGTTAATAATTTTTGATTTATAGGATTCTCTTGTTAAGATTTCAACTCTTATTTTTTTATAATTTTCCTTATTTATACTGACAAGAATATCTATTTTCTCCTCATCTGTTCCGCTTGCAAAATTATCAAAGGTCTGTAAAGAAAATCTATGAAATTTATCTGAATTAAGATTTTTCTGTAATTTAGATATTATATCAAGGGGTACAATAGCTTCAAGAACTATCATAATGCTTTTATCAAAATCTTTAAACGTTACTTCAAAATCCGCGTAAGCCGAATTACCGTGTTCTATATAATCAAGGCCTGATAATTCTTCTTCTCTAGGAACTCTTAATCCAAGAGTTTTCTTAATTATATAAAAAAGTAGAAGCCCAAGGCCGAATGAAACAATAAAAGCGGAAAAAATACCTAGAAATTGAATCCCAAGCTGGCTGAAACCATTTCCGTATAATAAACCTTTATCCATATGAAAAAGCCCGACAGCAAGAGTACCCCAAATACCGCAGGTGCCATGAACAGAAATGGCTCCAACAGGGTCATCAACACGTATTTTATCAAGAATTATAATTGAAAACACAACTAATATTCCTGCTGCCAAACCGATTATTATTGAAGACAGGGGAGAAACGGAATCACAACCGGCAGTAATAGCAACGAGGCCTGCAAGCGAACCGTTTAAAGTCATACCTACATCTGCTTTTTTAAATATAATCCAAGCTGTAATTAGCGCGCCTAAAGTTCCTGCCGCCGCCGCCATATTCGTTGTAACTGCTATATGCGCAAAGCTTCCTCCGCGTACACTCATTGTTGAACCCGGATTAAACCCAAACCATCCAAGCCATAGTATAAAAACACCTAATGCAGCCATGGGGATATTATGCCCCGCAAATATCCTGATCTTATTATCTGAATATTTACCAATCCTTGCTCCTAATAATACGGCCCCGGCAAGGCCTATCCATCCGCCCACCGAATGAACTACAGTACTGCCTGCAAAGTCAAGAAAACCCAATTGTTCAAGCCAACCGGATGAATTTTCGTATATTCCTGATAAAGAATTCCATGCCCAGCTGCCAAAAATGGGATAAATTATTGCGGTAACAAAAAAGCTGTATCCCAAATATGCCCGGAATCTTGTTCTTTCGGCCATGGCTCCGGAAACAATGGTTGCTGCTGTTGCGGCAAAAACGAGTTGAAATAAAAAGAAAGCCATATGCGAGTTATTGATTTTACCGTTTTCGATTAATAAACCTTTCATGAAAAAAATGGGTTTACCTATCCAGCCAGAAGTATTATTTCCAAACATAAGGCTAAAACCTATTACCCAAAAAGCAATAGAGCCCACGGCAAAATCAAGAAGGTTTTTCATGATTATGTTTAACGCGTTTTTAGACCGGGTAAAACCGCTTTCTACCATTGCAAAACCTGCTTGCATGAAAAAAACCAAGAATGCGGCTATACATGTCCACAATAGGTCAGTTTCTTTTCTTAAACTCTCAACGTTCTTCGCGTTTTTATTAATATCTTTGTTTATTTGTGTATTTGTACGTGACTGTACTTGAGAGAATGCAATATTGGATAATAGTAATCCAACAAGTAATATTGAACTAATAAGTGTAAATAATAATCTTCTTTTTTTTAAAGGCAAAGGATATCTCCGGCTGTTTATTTGCCACGCCCCTGGATATTCCTTATAATGATATATAATAATTTACAATATTTTTAATTAATTAACAATAACTTTTTTTGTAAATTATTTTTTGTTTAGTTCTTATACCTTTTCCTTTCACTTAATAATAATAAATCTTTGATATTATTCTCATTTTTTGCTTTAATCCAAAATTTTTCAAAGTCTTTATCTTGAATAATTTGTGCAATAGCGGCAAGCGCTTTTAGGTGAAAATTTCTGTTGTCTTTTGTGCCCATTAATACAAATATACTTTTTATATCACTATTTTCATCTGAAAATTCAATGCCTTTTGCGGCACGTACAACGAGTAGTTTAAATGCATCTGTTCCTTTAATTATTATATGTGGAATTGCAACGAAATCAGTAATAACCGTGCTGCTTTCATTTTCCCGTTTTACAAGAAGGCTGTAGATAGTTTTTTCATCCATTGATAAATCATCAGTTAATTCTCCGGCAACTTTTTTAAATAATTCATCAACATTCATACGTTGTTTAATATCAAGATATTTAGCGTTTTTAATTATTGTATCAATATCATCATGTGTAACATCATCGCGTTGATGTAAAACCTCACGGAGTTCATTTTCCAGCTCATGATGCTTGATTTCGCTATCTGTTATTCTTGCAATGAGGTGGAGCAGGGCAAATTCCTTTAAAGCTTTTTTTCTGCCGTAAAAGAAATATAGCAATGCGCCAAGGCCGACACCTATTAGTGAAATAATTTTTGCCTTGCCCGGTATATCTATTAAAAGAATTATAAAAAAAACTATTCCCGTGATATGAAGCCATGGATATAGAGGGGATTTAAAACTCGGTTTATAATTTTGGATTTTGCTTTCTCTTAATATTATAACTGAAATATTTGCAAGTATATACGTCATTAAAATTACAGCAGAAGCAGCTTTAACGAGAAAATCAAGAGGCATAAACAATGAAGCTGAGATAAATACTCCGGTAATTAATATAGAAAAAATAGGGGTTTTTAATTTTTTGTTTACTCTGCTGATAAAACCAGGAAGAAGTTTATCTCTGCTTAAAGCCATTGGGTATCTTGATGCAGACATAATTCCTGCATTCGCGGTGGTAATAAAAGCAAACATACCCGCTATTAATAAAGCGACAAAACCCGGTTGACCCATAAAGATTTTCGCGGCATTCGCGATGGGATTATTAGAGCCGGCTAAACCTTTATTCGCAGAAACTCCGACTGTAACGATTAAAAGCAATGTATAGACAATTATTATTGAAACAATTGAAGCAATTAAACCCAGTGGAATGTTTTTTTTCGGGTTTTTAATTTCTTCGGAAATACTGGAAACTTTTAACAGCCCTCCAAAAGAAACGAACACAAATCCGGCTGTACTTAATATTCCGACAATCCCTTTTCCTTTAGTGAACGGTATAAAATTGGTAATGTCAACTTTTGGAAGCCCTATAAATACATATATAAACATTATTATAAAAAGAGCAATTACAAAGATGACTTCAAACCTGCCTGCAATTTTTACTCCCGCGATATTTAAAAGGATGAAAAAAGTCGTTGTGCATATTGCGGCAAGAATAAAATTTAAGCCCATAAATTGATTTAAAAACAATGCTATGCCAAAAATCGCAAATGAACTTTTTAATGATAGGGCGAACCAGCTGAGAAATCCTGATATGGTTCCCACCAATGGGCCTAAACTCCTTGTAATAAAATAATAATCTCCGCCTGCCTTGGGCATTGCGGTTGAAAGTTCAACAATACTTAAGGTTCCTGTTAAAGCTAGGATACCGGCAAGTAAATATGACACAAAAACCGCGGGTCCTGTTATGGTGAAAGCTAATCCGGGTAAAATAAAAATACCGGAACTAATCATTGTTCCTGATGCGATACTGAAAACTTCAAGTAATGAAAGCTCTTTTTTTAGTTTATTCTTGTGTTCCATAAAAATATTATCCAGTAGTTTTTGATTATAAATATTAATTTCGGTATAAAACAAACATTAATGAAAATTAATTTTTAGTTAGAAACCTGATATTTAATTTTATTTTACCCTAAATTAGTGTATATCTGTATCTAAAATTTGTGTTAATTCGTGTTTCGATTGTTTTATAAATAAGTCGAATTTCACGTTATAAACAAGTTAAAGTAATTTTTAATAAAAATCAATTTAAAAAATATGTTTTTTTTAATTTGGATAAATGTATACTTGCAATATTATACTGTTTTTTCCATAATTACTTTTAGTCCGCGTATTTCGTTGTTTTCGATAATATTTATAAAGTCAACATTATCAAAAGTATTAATAACCTGTAACAGCCCAACTCCTCCGGTAACGTCTTCACTTTCAAACTGCATAAATGTGTTGTAATCAGTATAGTATTGAAGTTTAAAGGAATTTAAATTATAGATTAATTTGGAAAATTCTTTATTCGCGGCAAATTCTTTATTCGTTTTATTGATTTGTTTTAATGAATCAATAACAGAAAATAATTCTTTCCTGCTTTTATTAAACCGGTTATACGTTTTAATATCCATTCCCTGTCCCTGATCAGAGATCGATATTATGATTTTATTTTTTTCTTTTATGTTTTCAATTTTAAGAGTTATTTCAACAACTTTGGTTTCATCGTATTTATTTCCGTGAATCATTGCGTTTCTTATTGCTTCGCATATTGAATAATCTATTGCAAAGTTTAAATCAGGGGGTAATATAACTTTTTCCTCAATCTTGTTTATAATTTTTTCCGCGGCAATCGTTTCAAAATTGATATTTGAAGGTACGGTATACCGGATTTGATTTTTTAATTTTTCAATTTTTATATCTTTTTCATCAACAACGTAAATTAAATTTTCTTCTTCAATCAGCTCTAATAAATTTTCAACCAAGAACGGATCATGTAAAGAGTTTTTATACTTAATCAATTCCCGTTTTATTTGTTTATCTTTATCCAAAGTTTGAAAATCTCTTTTTCTAGTAAGCAAAACGAAATCATCAACAAGCCCGATTAACCTTGCTCCAAGGCAAATTTCGTTTCCTTTTAATCCATTAGGATACCCTGTGCCGTTATATTTTTCCTGATGCTGTAATATCATTTCTTTTATGTCATCTATGTTTTGAAGGTTTTGAACTATTTCTACGCTTTTTTGCGGGTGCTGTTTTATAATTTCCCTTTCTTTTGAACTTAGTGTATGTTTGCTGTAAAGTAGTTTTTCCACTAAACCTATCATTCCAACGTCTTTTAACATACTTGCTATCATGATACGCTGAATTTCGCTTTGGTTTAATCCGATTTTTTTTGCCAGTTTGGTTGCAATATCTGTAGATTGCTTTGTGTATTCATACACTCTTGTCGCGCTTTTCGCCATAAGAGTATAAATTATATGAATGGATTCTGTAAACTGATTGCTTATAATAGAATTTCTTTCCGCATTCACTATTGAAATTGCTGCTTGAGTTGTAAAAACATTCAACAATTTCATATCATCTTCGGTAAATAATGCATTAATTAATTTGCTGTCAAGATACAAAATTCCTTTTAAGTTATCTTCAAATAATAAAGGGATGCATAAAATTGAACGTATCCCTTCAGCTATTATACTTTCCGTGTTATTTAAATCAGTATTACTATCGGTTTTTGTGAAAATTATACCGATTTTGTTTTTTGCAACTTTATTTATAATATTTCTAGATATAACAAAATCCTGTTTTTCTTCTATTTCGTGTGTACGGAATATTTTATTCGTTATTTTTTTCTTTTTCTGGTCATACCTTAGAAGAACTCCTCTTTCTGCGCCTGATACCTGCATTGCTTCATGTAGAATTGCTTCTAATAGTTCATCAATGTTTAAAATTGAAGATATTATCTGACTGGTCTTTATAACATTGCTTAATTGAACTTTGGCTTTAACTGTGGAAAATGAAGATGAAAAGTCTACTGACTTTTTTTTGTTTTCGTTTTTAACAATATTTATTTTATCAAAAAAATTAACTGCATCGCGTAAATGTAAGGATACTCCGGGGCAGTTTTTAATTATATCCATTAATTCGTTATAAGCTTGAATAGATTTTTCTTCTTCATCTAATAACTTAAATAACCTGCTTCTAAAGTATATGTTGAAAATATTATATAATAGATAACCGTTTTCTTTATATATTGAATATGCTTGTTCCGTTATATCAAGAGCCTGTCTTACCTTATTTTTTACAAATAAACATACTGCCTTAACTTCGAGCATTAATAAAAACGGAAGACGGTTTATACATACTTTGACTTCATCAAAATATTTATCTGCATATTCTTCAGCAAGCAGATATTGGCCTTTCCGCATATAACATTGGCAAATACCTGAATAGAAATTTTCTATTCCAATAAAAATATCATGTGTTGAAGATAATTTTAATCCTTTTCTAAACCATTCCATTGCTTTGTCGTAATCTTTTAAAAATAAAAGGCTGTATGCCCGGGCATTTGTGCTGGAATATTCGTAGATTTTTATAT
>CALGPD010000066.1 GCA_937960625.1 uncultured Spirochaetia bacterium
GTATTTACGATGATGAGGGAAATATCAGAGGGCATTTTGGCATCCAAAAAGATATTACTAGCGAATATAAAGCAAAAATAGAGTTGGAAAAAAGCCGCAGAGAGTATAAAAACGTTGTTGAGGATCAGGTTGAATTAATAGTCCGTTTTCTTCCCGATAATACAATTACTTTTGCAAACCAGAGTTATTTAAATTATTTTAACAAAACAAAAAAGGAATTAATTGGCAAAAAATTTGTACCCAATATTCCTGAAACAGAATTAAATAGAATGATTGAATTAATGGAAAACTTATCTGTAGAAAAACCGTTTGATATGATAGACCATCAGGTTATTCTCAGTGACGGTAGTATTAGGTGGATAAAGTGGGTACTTAGAAAACTTTATACAGAAGACGATGAATTAATTGAATTACAGGGCGTCGGCCTTGATATTACAGAAAATAAACTGGCAGAAGAAAAGATTATTCAGCAGGAAGAGTTTTTGCATTCAATTATACATACTTCGCTTGACGGTTTCGTGGTTATTAAAGCAGATACAACGAAAATAATAGATGTTAATTATTCATATTGCAATATGGTCGGATATTCTAAAAAAGAATTATTGAATATGTCTGTTTTTGATTTAGAAGCATCGGAAGGAAAAGATGTTACTTTAAAACATTTAGAGAAAATAATTAAAAGCGGTAAAGGAAGGTTTGAATCCAAACATAGGCATAAAAGCGGAGTAATTATAGATATTGAAGTAAGTTTAATCTATCTTGATTATAATGGAGGTATTTTCGTTGCTTTTATCAGAGATATTACTCCCACAAATATGCTTTTAAAAGCTTTGAAAACCAGTGAAGAAAACTTTAATCAGCTTGCGGGCAGTATAAAAGATATATTCTTTTTAAGGACCGAAGATGAAATTATTTTCATTAACGATGCTTATGAGGAAGTCTGGGGCGTTAATAAAGATACTTTATACGATGACCCTTCTTCGTTTATTAATACAATTCACCAAGATGATATTGAGCGTATACGAAATATTTTTTTTAGTGAAGAATATCAAAAAACGGGAAAATTTGATGAAATTTACCGTATTGTACGTCCGGATAATACAACGCGTTGGGTTAGAGCAAAAACCGAACCTGTAATTGATTATTCAGGCAATATAATTAGAGTTGCAGGTGTTGTTGAGGATATTACAGATATTAAAAATTCCGAATTGGAGAGGGAAGATTTAATCAAAAAATTACAAACAGCTAATGAAGAATTATTAGAGTTATCCAATATGAAAGACGAATTTCTCGCTATTGCCAGCCATGATTTACGATCTCCTTTCACAGCAATTTTAGGATTTTCAGAAATATTACTTGATGATTCTGAACTCGCGGAAAATCATAAGGATATAATTGAACAGATAAATAAAAGTGTTAAGATTCAAATTAAATACGTTAACAGCATACTCGATATTATTAAAATGGAATCCGGAAATCTTAAATTAAACAGGGACGTTTTTAATATTCATTCTCTTATTCAAGAAAGTAAAAATATGCTCTATATGCTTGCAAAGAAAAAGAATATTGATATTAGAATAAATATTACAAATGATTTAAATTTAGATATTGATTATTTAAAAATTATGCAGGTTTTTAATAATTTAATTTCCAATGCTGTTAAATACACGGGCGCAGGTGGAACAATTGATATATTCGATGTTATTGATAATAATTTTGTAGAGATTCACGTTAAAGATACCGGGCTTGGGATTCCTGAAAATCAGCTGGCCACTGTTTTCACCCGCTATAAACAGCATCATACTTCAGGGACTTCAGGTGAAATGGGTACCGGATTAGGCCTTGCAATCTGTAAAAATATTATTAAACTTCACGACGGAGAAATCTTTGTTCAAAGCGAAGAAGGCCGGGGCAGTGATTTTTATATTAAAATGCCTATAAATAAGTAAACCCGTTAGAAATGTATTTGATTAGGGGGAATGTAAATACACCTCTACCGGGTTATTAAAATTATCGGCAATAAAAGTATCGTAAAAATATTAAATACCTTAACTTTAATCTTTATTATTGTTAATAATTATCTGTCTTAATTCTTTTATATATCCGTTTCTTATTATCTCCCTTTCCAATAAAGCACGCGGGTTTTCAATTACAGTATGATTTCCAACCTGTTTGAACTTAATCTCCGGGGAGATCGGTCTTTGCGGCAGTGGAAGTTTTATTCTTTTCGTTATTGTTACTGTCTTTGTGCAGCATGTTAAACTCGTTGTTAAGATTACGCAGAATAGCAGAGTTATTAAGCGTTCTTGTATTTTTGATTTTTTTACGTGTTTGCTCATGAATTTTTTTCCTTACGTTTTTTATATGATTTTTTATTTTATTATTTTTGTTAATTTGAACGAGTTTGTTCTCCAACATGGTTTTTTCTTCCTTAACCACTTTTAAATTAGCTTTTAAAATAAATAGATAAGCGGTTATGATACTCAAAAGGCAAATAAGCCCGGTTATTATCCATTTCATGTTATATTTCCTTTTTCGGGTGAATAGTTGTATTTGACGAACCTATTGTTACTTTATGGCCTTTGGATAAAAATGATGGAAGATGTTCCCACGGCAGCTGCGATAATAGTTTTTCTTTTTTGCCTTTGTAAATAACTCCCTGATACATAACTAAAACAAGACAGGCAAGTATTAATGGGATAACAACGGCTTTCCAGTCGGCTTTTTTTATCACAGCGAAAATAGTGACAGTAAAACTAACCATAATAAACAATATTATAAGAGTGTTGCAGATTCTTTTAGACATTAACTGCTCCTTTATTTTTATTTAGTAAAATAGAATGTCCGTTTTCTTGAGTTAGATTTTTATAAAAAATTTTTGGGTCTAATAATCCATTTGAATTAAAACATTGCGAAATTTTATTTGGAGGGTTTTTTATAACACTAAAATGCAGGTGCAGGTTATTATCAGGAAAATCGCCTAAACGCGCGAGTAGCTGCCCTGCTTCAACCGTTTGATTTTTCTTTACATATATTCTGCCCAACCTACAGTATAGAAATCTGACCCGTTGCTTGTTAATAATTGTATCAAGAGCGACGCATAACCCGCCGATGTTTGTATTTCCTGCATATACTATTTTTCCGTTACTTACAGCGAGTATTTTCGTAACCATTCGCTTTGCGTTTTGTACGCTCTTTGTTCTTTTATCCATATTGTTTTTATAAAATGAATCGTGCGGAATAATATCAATTCCCGGATGATTCCCCTGATTTAATTTACCTGAAAAATCTTTAATGATTAACGGTGTTTTGTTTATTGGTAAATGCATATCTATTCCCTTTGCGTTAAAATATATACTTATGAGTATATAATACTTAATATTTAAGGTTGTTCAAGTATATTCTTACGTTCAAATTTATTTTTTTGCTTTTAAGTAATGGTGTTTTTATGTCTGTATTAAGTTGTGTTTTGGTTTTAAAGTCCGAATAATTATAATATTAACTTTCAATAATTTTTGCACTTTGTTTTATGGTATAACGTATAATTTTTAATCGTAAAAATAAGGACAGAACCTTAATATAGTAATTTTATTTTGAAATAAATATAATGAAAACAATGTTGATAAATAAAAAACTCCGGCTTAATATAAACCGGAGTTTGAAAATTGTTGTCAATTTACGGGGTTAAGTAAATTGAAAATATATGATTATTCTATCAAAACCTGTAATTCACAAATAAAATCTTTTTCAGTTGTTGTTTTAAAATCATTAACGTGTAAAATATTAATTGCTAATCCTGTTTCTTTACAATTTTTAAATTTAAGCCAGTCTTGAATTTCGTAGTAATTTTTCCACAGCTGCATGAGGCCGCCTTTATAAATAGTGCTTGCATAATATCCTGAAGGTATTTTTTTTATAAAATCCGCGTTATCGAAGTTATCTGAAATAATAATTTTACTTAAATCAACGTTTAAACTTTTTGCCTCTTTTTTGCTCTTGAAGAGCATTAACGGTGTCCATAATGCCAAAATATTATTTTCTTGAATCATTTTTTCAAGTTTATTGTGAGTAATGACATTAATTGTTTTATCATAAGAAATTTTATCTTCTATATATATTATTTTTCTCTCAGGAAGATTTTTAACAATAATTTTTTCTTCAGCTTTTAATTTTGCTTTTTCCATAGCTCCGAAGATGCCTTCAAAATCTGTTAAAGTATTAGTAATGCTGATTTTAATTTTTTGCAGCCGGGCTATTTCTTCTTGTATTGAATTCAATTTTAGATTATAAACTTCTTTATATGTAGAATATGATTGATTATTCATGATTTTTCTAATTTCATCCAACCCAAAATTTAACTTTCTCAAGTGAGATATTAAATCAATTTGATAAATTTGAAATTGAGAATAATATCTTCTACCTGAAGTCTCATCAACAAAATTAGGTTCAATTAAACCAATTTTATGATAATTTCTCAGCCGATGAATTGAAATATCACATATTTTTGAAATTTTTCCAATACTTAATAGTTCCATGTTTTCCCAAAATTGATTTGAAATTTCAAAATAATAATCAATATAAAAAGCCGAATTTAATTATTAGTTAAATATTTTATAAAAGTATAATTTTGTTAAGAATTTTTAACCTTTCATTAAAGTTTAATAGGTAGTATAATGCTAGGAGCAAATCTTTTTTAAAAAAAATACTTTTCTTGAGAATTTTCAGTAAAATACAGTTAAATGTAATGAAAAATTATAAAAATAAAAGATACAATAGCAGTACTGTTACTTATTTTTAATTCTGCTGATTATTTTTTCATCTGTCAATTCTTTTAGCGAGTCTTTGGCAATCCATATACTAGTTTTATTATCTGTTTTCAATATTTCTTCGCAAAGTTCAATACATTTCAACCTTAATTCATTATTCCTTTTTCCTATTCCTCTTATTGCCCAGTTCACTGCTTTTTTTACAAAATTACGCTCGTCCTTACAATGCTTTAATATTACAGGAAAGAAATCTAAGAATGTTTGATTAGCTGCTTTTTTACTGCTTCCTGCGAGTCGGGCAAATATAACAAAACCGGTTCTTTTAATGAATTCCGCTTCCTGTTCACAATACCCGTAAGCTTTTTTGATAGAATCATTTAGAGCAATTTTTTCAAATAAATTCATTACACATTGGTCGGTAATTTCCCAATTATCAAAACACTTAACCCATGAATCCATAAGCTCTGAATCACAATCTTCCGGCGGATAAATCATTGATGCTAACATTCTTGTTTCAAGATAACCATATTCCCATAACTTTAAGCCCAATTCTTTATTTTTTCCGCATTTTTTTGCTATTTGCCTAAGTACAGAAACTTTAATTCCATAGATTTTTTCACTCGTTATAGCGACTCTTTCTTTACCCTTTATTATTGCCTTGTCGGATTGTTGTTCTAAAATGGATATTATTTCATTAAAGGTCATAATGGAATCCTAAATAAATACTATCGAGATGAATTAAATATATTAGTAATTTTGTTAAATGTCATATTAAAAGAACGTTTTATAAGTATTTTTCGTCCTTATATAATGTGAAATTATTACGCATCGCTGATATATGTTGTGGTATTGGAGGAATGAGGCTTGCCGCAAATATTGCCGGTCAAACATGTAATATTAAAATCGATTGCGTTTTTTCATGTGATAAAGATAAATTTGCGAGAAAAACATATTTTGAAAATTTTAATGAATACCCAAAAGGAGATTTATTAAAAATTGATTCAAATGCAATACCTAATCACGATTTATTATTGTCAGGATTCCCTTGCCAGCCGTTTTCGTGCGCAGGGAAAAAATTAGGTTTAAAAGATGATAGAACTGATGTATTCCGCGTTATTGTTAACGTGTTAAAACTAAAAGCTCCGGCATTTTTTCTGTTGGAAAACGTTGCAGGGTTAAAGGGTTTTAACAAAGGAAATGACTTTGAATATATCTTGAAAAACTTACGAGAGGCTGATTATGAGTGCAGATATAAAATCATTAATTCTATCAATTACATCCCGCAAAATAGAAAGCGAATATACATTGCGGGAGTTCATAAATCTATATCCGGATACAAAAAAATTACCGGTAAAATATTTAATAAAAAACCCGGAAAAAATATTATACATGGATTTGATCAAACTTTTTACAAACAAGAGAGAAAATTTCACTTCAAAAAGTATGAAAATTATTGTTACACGTTAACCGCTTCAATGGTAAATTCGGGGACAGTGCCAATTATAAAGCAGGGAAATTTATATCGGAAATTAACTCCAAAGGAATGCGCGGTAAATTTTATGGGGTTTCCAAGAGATTATATTTTTCCCGTTAGCGATACACAATCTTACCGTCAGATAGGTAATAGTATAGTAATACCTGTGGTTGAAGATATAATAAAAAATATGATTAATAAGTTTTAGTTTTTTTCTATTTAATTTTTAGGTTTTTATTGACAGACGCTTTGTATTTGATTAGTATTACGGTGAAAGTTAGTAAAACGAGTAAAGTGAGGAATTTTAGTTTACATAGATTTTCGATCCTATGATTTAGATATTCACCGTATGCCATTCGGAGAATATCTTTGTGGAAAGAATTGGCTTCTGCCACAAAATTGGACAATTGTACTGGAAAAATTAACTAAAAGTCCTAAAATCCCATTTTTGTCTCCGAAAAAATATTAATGTAAAATCCCGTTTTTGCGGGATTTTACTTTTTATACTTGACGTATTTTTTTATATACTATATCTTATATATTATATAAAATATTAGGAGAATATAGTGAAAAAAAATATAATATTTGCTATTATTTTTGTTTTTGCAATCGCTTTTTCCTCTGTGGTATCTTCCGGATTTGGGATTAAAGCTCCCAACTTAAAGCTTAAAGCTTGTTATAAAGGATGCCGTAAAGCATACCGGAAATGCTTACGTAAAGCTCGTAGAGGCAGCAAGATTGCACGTGCCGCGAAAAAACACGGTTGCAAAAAAGCAAGAAAAAGATGCCGCAGGAAATGCCGTAAAAAATTTAAATAGTATATAAAATGAAAACCGGATTGCTGTTTAGTTATCCGGTTTTATTTTTATTATCTGATTTTTTATTGCTGTTGTTTGATTAATCCATTATGGTTTTTAGTTCGCGTTCTTTTTTCTCTAGAATATTCTTAATATCAGATGAATTATAAAATTTTGAATTAAACTTTCCAAAAGGTTTTATGCAGGAAATATTGAATTTTTTTATTATCTGATTAAACTTGAAAGTCTTTATTTTTAAATAAAACAAACAGATTTGTTTTGACCATAATTCCTCGCCCTTGTCGTTAAAGAAAATAAATCTTTTCCACATTTCTTTTAATTCAGAACTAACTTTTTTTAAGAATGAAAAATCAAAGTTTTTAATTTGAAGAGCATCATCCAGAGTTATCTTTTTTTGTTCTTTAATAGCAGGGTCTAACCTAGAATAAACTTGATTTAAATCCATCCAATCCCATTGTTCGGTTAAATGGCAGGAAATAAAGTCTTTACAAGCTTGTGTAATTTCTTTTTTCCCGTTGTCTTCACCGTACATGCTAAAACTTGCTACTGCTTCAAAAAAAAGCATTCTTGGAACTTTATCGTATAAATAATTTATAACACTCATAGGATCCTGAAAAGTAGTCCAATTTTTCTTCCAAAGATTCTTTTTCACTTTTTTATCATTAAAAATTTGTTCTGGGCTTATACTTTTTATTTGTACAACCGGGGTGTTTTTTTCATATTTTCTAGTACGAATATTTTTGATACTTGCCATATAATTATCAAGATATTCAACAATCTCAATAATACTAATCATATTAACTCCATTTAGTTTACAATATTATTTTAAAGTCTATAGTAATAAAATAATTCAAATATTTACATTTTCTTCCTAGATATTAAAATTTTAACTTTTTCTTAATGATTTGCTAAGATTTTAACAAAAAGTTAACAATTCATAATAGTTTTTTAAAGGTTTAACGGATCTTTTTATAATAATAATAACCTATCCTAAGAGTTCTATTGTGTTTCACCCATCCTAAACTTATTCGCTGTGTTTGTCTGTTTTTTGAATCTTTAAAATAGATATAAGCTTTTCTTATTTTCCAACTGCCTTTATAAACATAAGTTTTGCCATATCTTTTAATCGTCCGGGAAAACTTATGGTTTCTATAAAATCGGATTGTATCAATCTTAGAGTTTGCGCCTTTAATACGTGCCTGCCATACAGTATTATAG
>CALGPD010000067.1 GCA_937960625.1 uncultured Spirochaetia bacterium
AACAGTTTACCTATAATCCGATTCGTAATTTTTAAACTGTTTGACTGAATTCCTGTTTCTATTTCTAAAGCTTTCTCAAGATAGATAATTGCCTGTTCTTTTTTACCTTGTTTATAATATATATAACTCATCTTTTTATATAACATTGCAGAACCTGCTTCAAAATTAATTTTCTGAAACTCTTCTGCGCCTTTACCAAAATAATCCAATGCCTTATCATATTCTTTTTGATTTAGATATACAACTCCGGCTTTATTTATACAAATGACTTTACCAACCGTATCATTAGTCTCAACGAAATATTTCTCAGCAAGATCTAGTTCGGCTGAAGCTTTTTCATTTTCCCCGGTTTCAAGATAAAAAACTGCAAGTTGAAGCCTTGAATAAGAAACACCCTTATTATCCCCGGTTTCAGTTTTTATTTTGATTATTTCATTTAAATAACTTTCTGCTTTTTCGAATTCCTTTATTTCTTTATAAATAGCTGAAGCAACACCTAAAAGTTTTAATTTTATCTCGTGGTAGGGCTTATCTTTGATTATAGAAAGGCCTTTTTCAATAATCTCTTTAGCTTTATCAAACTCTTTTGCTTTAAAAAAATTCTTTGAAATATTTATACATGCTGTTGAAAAAGTTTTAGGGTCCAGGTTTAATGAATACTCTATGGCTTGCTCAAAACTTTTAAAAGCCAAATCAAAATGATTTAATTTTTGATATGCAATACCTAAATTAAAGTACGTTGAGTATAAACCGTGGAAATTATTAATATGAGTATAAATATCTCTGGCATTTTGCAGATATGACTTTGCGTTTTCATATTCTTTGTTGTATAAAAACATGACACCGTTGTTGAGATATATATTCGCGACCTCTTTATTATCTTTAATATCATATGCAATTTCAAGGCCTTTAGAAAAATTATCCTGGGCTAAATCCCATTTGCCCAAACGGATAAAAGAATTACCCAAATTATTATAACAGACTGCCTGACCTTTTGCATTTCCGATTTTGATTTCAATATCAAGACTCTTTGTAAAGTATTCTATTGATTTTTCGGTCTCGCCCATTGTGTTATGTAGAGTTCCGATATTGTTATAAACAGATGCCAATCCGATTTCGTGTTTCAATTCCTGATAAGTTTCAAAAGCGTTTTGGTAATAATCAAAAGCCTTATCGAAATCAGATAATTCTTTACTGAGATTGCCTAAATTGTTATATGTATTAGCCAAGCCCATTAAATTATTATCTTTAGTATAATTTTTTGCTGCTTGATTATATTCCTTAAACGCTTTATCAGGTTTGCCTTTCAATTTATAAATTATACCCAAATTTAAACCCGTAGAAGCCAAACCATTATTATCCTTAAGAGTTGTAAAAAGTTTTTTAGCTTGTTTAAACGTTTTCTCTGCCTCATTATAATCAAAACAATTAAACTGAATTAATCCTTTATTCAGCAAACAATCGGCAATATCAGCATCGTATCCTTGCGATAATGCAAGATTATATGAATTATCAAAAGCTGTTGAAGCCGCCTGATTATCGCCGGTGGTTAAATAAATTTTGCCGGTTTTTTTATACACATCTACTTTAATTTGCAGAATTTCCGGTGTATTTTCACTGTTCTCAATCAATGAACAAGCTTTATTATAATAATCAAGAGCTTTATTGAAATTGTTTAACTGAAAAGCTTTATCTCCGGATTTATCGTAATAAAAAATTGCTTTAGGTATAATTTCCGCTTTTTCAAAATGATTGGATAAAATTTCATAATAAGGAGCCAGTTCACTTTCTCCTTCAATTATACTCGCTATTTTATAATGCAATTCTTTTCTTTTACTGGCAGGAATTGAATTATATGCAACTTCCTGAACCATCATGTTTCTAAATAAAAAATCTCCGTCAGTTTTTTTAATAATAAAATCTTCTTCAATTAAACGTTCTAAAATCTTTTCCTTATCTTTAATTTCAACGAGTAATTCCTTTATCATATCAGATGAAAACTCAACACCGATTACAGACGCGTTTTTTATAACGTTTTTGTTTTTTTCTCCAAGCATATCCATTCGTGATAGAACGCTTTTATATATTGATTCAGGCAGTTCAGCATCACTTCCTAAATCTCTTATAGAATTGAGCATTTCGTATATAAAATACGGCACTCCTTTACTCTTTTCAAATATTTGAGCTTTAATGGACTCTTCAACGTGTTCCAGATGAGGATACTCATCTATAAAATCGTAAGTTTCCTGCTTGCTGAATACATTAAGGTTGATTTCCTCGGTATTTGGAGATAAAACGAGTTTATTTCGGGATAATATAAAAATAATTACTTTATTCAACGGCCGTTTAGCCATATAACTAAGAAGCTCCCTGGAATTTTCATCCAGCCATTCTCCATCTTCAATTAAAATAATAACAGGATTTAAATTCGTTCGTCCTTTTATTAAGGAGTGAAAAACATTAAAAAACAACTCTTTTTTCTCAATAGGATTTTCAATTTCCATTATAGGAGCATCCTGATAGCCATTACATAATAGTGCGCCGGCCAAAGGAATAGTATATTTCAAATCTTCAAGTTTAAGGAATTCAAGATAAGTATTGATTTTATTTCTAATTGCTTCATCATCATCCTTGCGGATAATGCCAAAGTATGTCATTAAGATTTCTTTAATAGCATTG
>CALGPD010000068.1 GCA_937960625.1 uncultured Spirochaetia bacterium
GGTCCATAATCCCAGCATCCGTTAAGTCCGCCATAAATCTCACTCGATTGAAATACAAATCCCTTTCTTTTAGCAAGGGATACTATCTTTTCAACTATCTCATTTCTATTACTCTTTGCGATGATTCACCTCTAATAATTTTTGCGAAGTGCAAATATAATATTTTTTGAGATTTTTATTTTAATCACACTTAAATATTTCCTCATAATCTTAGAAATTTTGTGCCCCCTGCGCGATAAACTTTTATCTTAATCCTAAAATCTGCGTCAAATTTTTTTTCTTATTTCTTGCGCGGATATTTATTCTATATGTGGTTCAATTTAAATAATTTGTTTCAATATGAGCTTAACGTTTTATTTAGAATATATTATTATTTATTTTAATTATTGGTTTATCTATTTGATTATTCAACACCGGAGGAAAAATGGAACTTTATCCAATGACTTTTACTAAAAAGTACATTGAAAAAATTTGGGGCGGCACTAAAATACAAAATTATTTTTCAAGAACCGGGCTTAGTGAAATAACAGGGGAGTCATGGGAAATAGCAAATGTAGACGGATATAAAAGTATAATTGATAACGGATCCATGAAAGGCCGGGATATTAGCCAAATCCATAATGAGAGTGTTATGGGTAAGGCAATCGTAGATAAATATCAGCGCTTTCCTTTGATTGTTAAATACATCGATGCAAACGGTAATTTGTCTGTGCAAGTACATCCGAAAAAAGATTCAGAAGAGCAGACTAAAAACGAAATTTGGTATTTTATTGATACTCCAAACGATAAACGGGTTATATGCGGATTAAAAAAAGATTATCAAATAGATAATTTAGGTGAATATCTTGATTATGTCCAGGTTGGCAAGGATACAGCTTTATTTATCCCTTCAGGAATGGTACACGCGTTAACAAAGGGAAGTTTTATTTTGGAGATACAAGAATCCTGTGATATAACATACCGGTTATATGATTATGATAGAATACAATCAGACGGTTCATTAAGAGAACTTCACGTTGAAAAGGGCAAGGAAAATATTGACGATTCCATTAATAAAAAAGATTGTTTATGCGTGGAGGGTCAAAAACATACTGTTCAGGGCAATGATATTTCACTGATCAGTGAAAGTGATTTTTTTACTTTGGAAAAATGGATGTTAAACAATACTTATAAAACTAAATCACTTGAAAAAAGTTTTTCAATATTAAACCCTCTTGAAAATGATATAACCATAAATTGCTATTCAGGGGAATATACATTTAGTGCAGGTGAATCAATACTTATCCCTGCTTTATTAGGTGAATATGATGTTACCGGAAAGGGTATTGTTATTCATACTTATATATAATAACTAGGAATATATTATGAATGTTTTTGCAGTAATAATGGCCGGAGGACAGGGGAAAAGGTTTTGGCCTGCATCAAGAAAAAACAAACCAAAACAATTTCTTTCTATTTTTGGAAAAGATTCAATGCTTGCTGATACCGTAAAAAGAATTTCAGGTATCATTAAAAATGAAAATATTTTTGTGGTTACCCGTAATATTTATAAAGATTTAATTTTTAATGAAATTAAGGAAATTCCTGAACAAAACATTATTCTTGAACCAATGCCAATGGATACAGCAAATGCTATTGCTCTGGCAAGCCTTTATATAAAAAAACGTTTTGGTGACGGTATTGTAGTGGTTTTGCCTTCTGATCATTTTATTGATGAAAATGAAAAGTTTATTAATACATTAAACAATGCAATTCAAGCCGCGGAAAAAAGCGAAGTATTAATTACAATAGGTTTAAAACCTGACAAACCCGAGATAGGTTACGGATATATTGAAAAACATGATGTGATTGAACAAGAAAACATCCCTTTTTTATTTAAGGTTAAAAGCTTTAAGGAAAAACCCGGTTTAAATACCGCTCTTGAATATTTAAAAAGCGGAAAATATCTCTGGAATAGCGGAATGTTTGTTTGGAAAAATAGTTTTTATCTTTCAAACTATAATACATTTTTGCCTGAGAATACTTCTCTTGTACATGATATCGAAAAGAGTATTAACACTGATAATGAAGAAAAAATAATAGCTGAAAAATTTCCAAAATTAAAAAAGATTTCTGTGGATTTTGGGATATTGGAAAAAAGCCGGGATATTTTATGTATTCAAGGCGATTTCATCTGGAGTGATCTTGGGACATGGTCAAGATACTATGAATACATGGAAAAAGATTCGAGAGGAAATGTTGTAATGGCGAAAGCCAAATTAATTGATACAGAAAATTGTTTGGTATTTTCAGATCAAGAAAAATTTATCGGTGCTGTAGACCTTGAAAATATTATGATTATAAATAGCAGCAACTCAATTCTAGTGTGTAAAAAAAACAGCGATAATAAAATTAAACAATTACTTGAATATCTTGATGAATCCAAGGATTGCAATGATTTTTTATAGTTTTATTATTACTTTTTATCCGTTGTGTTGTTAGTAGATTTCGCCTGCTGAGTTTTATTAGCAGGTATTTTTTTTGCAGTATTTTTTTTAGGCGCTGTTTTAGAGTTTTTATCATCTCCGGAAATAATTTTAAAATATAGAGTTGTAAAACCCACAACTGCGCTGCCAACTATTACTCCTGCTTTTTTTAATAAAGATTTTCTTTTTTCGTTTGTTTCTTCTAGTATTTCTTGAGTTTTTTTAGCATTATCATTTACTACTTTAAGAAATATTGAAGTTATACCCAATGCACTACTTCCGATTATTTTTCCAATTGCGCTTAATGTTTTTCCGCCTTTCATAATTCCTCCTAATAAAAGCAACGTATAGAAATATTGTAAACTAATTATTTTTAATGTCAAGTATGGAAAGTAATATTATTCGTATAATGTATTTTATTATATGGCTAAAGTTTTTTCGTGAAAATTGTGTGGTTATAATAACCTTATTAGAATTAGATTAAATTAACTCATAAAACATTCAGGTTTTAATCATGAGTGCTGTCGATAATTATAATACTTGTAAAAGCTGTATAAATTTCTGTGAATAATATTTTTATAATAAGTTGTCATTATTTAATAAATTGGTTGACAAAACTTAAAAAAAAAATAAAAATATTACTTGAATTTAAAGGTTATTTCAAGAAATGTCTTATTTAGGTTGGGAAGTAAAATGAAGAGAAAAACTTTATTAATTATAATTATCAGTATATGTTTATTTTTTAATATTGCTGTGGGAGAAACAAGTCAACAGTTTATCGTTTCTCAAGACGGGCAATACGTGCGTAATAATCCTGGAATCAAAAGCAGTACATTGATTTTTAAATTGTCAAAGGGTACAGTAATCACCGTATTAGCGAGAACGCGTTATAAATATAGATTTAAACGTTTTTATGAATATTGGTATAAGATTATAACAAATGACGGCCGAACAGGGTGGACATATGGAAACGGAATTGAGAGAGTAAAGCAAACAGCAAAGCTTGTTTCGCCTATAATGGCTAGAGTATTGCATCAAAATCACTATGTCCGTAATTATCCCAGTATCAAAGCATCGAATAAAATATTCACTTTAAACAAGGGAAGCTTTGTTTATATTACACATAGAACTTTAAATAAATACCGTTTTAAAGAATATTACGGTTATTGGTATAAAATTAGAACTAATCAAGGAAATATCGGTTGGACATATTATTTAGGGCTTAATAGACAATCTTCATACAATTTGCGGATAATTAAAACGGGTATACCCGAAACCAAACCTGAAATCAAACCGGAAACCAAACCGGAAACCAAACCGGAAACCAAACCTGAAACTAAACCTGAAACCAAACCGGAAACCAAACCTGAAACTAAACCTGAAACCAAACCTGAAACTAAACCCGAAACCAAACCTGAAACCAAACCTGAGACTAAACCTGAAACCAAACCCGAAACTAAACCTGAAACTAAACCCGAAACCAAACCTGAAACCAAACCTGAGACTAAACCTGAAACCAAACCTGAGACTAAACCTGAAACAAAAATTACTGTTCCTGAATATAAAAAATGGCAAAGTTATAAAGGTAATAAGAAGAAAAGTTATTGGAAGGATCAAATACAATATTCATATCCTGTGAAATATTATCGGGCAGAAGATTCGAAAGGTTATGTTTGGGAAGTCGCTCTAATGGATGTTAAACCGTCTAGCGGCTGGAATGGAAAAACTATTGTTTTTATTCATGGCAAAGGAGGGTTTTCCGGATACTGGGCAAAAATTATGAAATATGCGCTTGAAAAGGGTTTTAGGGTTATTGCTCCTGATTTACCTAATTGTGGTAAATCAATTCCAGGTAATTTACACAATCCCGTGGACAGGTCAATGAAACAAATGCGTGAAGTAATTTTTAATATTGTTGTAAAGCAGCTCGGAGTAGATAAAGCGACTTATGTAGGGCATTCTATGGGCGGTTTGTTTATTTTAGGTTTTGCATTACGTTATCCAGCTGTTGTTGAGAAAATTATGCTTTGTTCTCCTGCTGGAATTGAAACGCAAAAGGTTCCGATTTTCGGTAAAAGGCTCGCTAAGTTTAATAATTTAATTTCAAATTATATTTATAAAAAACTTTATTATGATGAAGCGAACTTAACTCCAGAGAAAATCAAGTTGTTTTACTATTTCAAAACTAAGAATAAAAAAGGCAAAATTACTGCTTATAAAAAAGGATTTTTCAGAGTAAAAAATTCCATGAGTGAACTCGTTACTAAGTCACGTATAGATATAATGACAGGAAATCAAAGGGAATTTGCCCGCTTTATCAGGTCTGGTATCCGTGATATATATACAATAGGAAGAGAAATTTATCATTGGGGCGGACCAAAATTATTTAAAAATTATACCAAAATAAAATGTCCTATCTTAATTACCTTTGGAAATATGGATTGTTTTATTCCAACGAAATTAAATCCTGATTTAAGAAAGATTGGTTTAATAAAGGGAATAATGCTTCCTTTTATCAAGATGATGAAAAATGCGGGAAACATGCCTTTGTCCAAAATATATATAGGCGCAGGCCATTTTCCGCATATAGATAAAGAAATTCAGTTCGCTAAAGATTTGGTTGAGTTTTCAACTACAGGTAAACTTAAATCCGCATATTCTGAGGATGCGCTGCAAAAAGAATCAGAAAAAGAAATCCTATGGAGAAAAAAAGTAGGTTTGGATAAATTTGATTAATTAATTAGGAAGATAAATTTAATATAAGATGTAAACAATGGATTATGAAAACATAGTAAATAATGCTTCGTTGTTAGTCGTTAAAACGGATATCCTAGGTCAAATACTTTACGTAAATAAATACTTTGAAAAAACAACGGGTTTATTAAACCGGTGTGTAATTAATAAGAGTTTTACTAATGTTTTTACAAGTAAAGCAGATGATACTG
>CALGPD010000069.1 GCA_937960625.1 uncultured Spirochaetia bacterium
CCTTATTGATAGTTTTATTATATATAATTTATTTATTCTTTGCTATTTAGAAAGCAAAATTAGTCATTTGGTTTAAAAAAATTTAAATTTAAAAAATAAAATTCCTAATTTAGTTAAATAAAACGTAATAATATTAAAGTATTTTTTTTTATCATGCTTTTTATTTAAATATTATATATTGATTTACGAAATATAAAATAAGGTGAAAATGTTGCTTTACTTTTTGAACAAATTGAAGTAAAATCATTTTTACGGAGAATAAGGGAAAAAGAAAAATTATGGTTAATAATTTGATTTTTTGGGGTGTAAGAGGTTCTTTTCCTATAGCATCGCCGGATTTAATTAAATATGGCGGCAATACTTCTTGCATTTCTTTACAGATTGATGAAGATACAATTATTGTTTTTGATGCCGGGTCAGGTTTAAAAAATCTCGGTGATACTATGGCACGGCAATATAAAAACAAACTGCCTGAAATACACATTTTAATTTCTCATTTCATGTGGGACCATATAATGGGTATTCCATTTTTTAGGCCTCTTTATAAAAATCGTGGACGTATTAATATTTATTCTGCATATAGAGAAGACCATTTTTCCCTAAAAGAAATTTTTGCGGTTCAGCATTCAAGAGATTATTTTCACGTTGATTTTATTGAACTTCCTGCAGTGCTTAATTTTTATTCAATAAAAGCTTATCATCCTTTCAGGATTAAAAACGCGATTATTACTCCCGTGGTATTAAATCATGCTGATATTACTTACGGCTATATCGTAGATTTTAAAGGACAGAGGATAGCATATGTATGCGATACAGCGCCTTTTCATACTCAATTTCTGGGTACGCTTCCTAATCCAAAGTTTAATGAAATGAAGTATTTAAATTATATCAGGGAAAAACTTTTTGATGAATTATTCAGAGCGGATATAGTTTATTTTGACGCACATTTTACTTATGATGAATACAAAGACAAACATCACTGGGGGCATGCTACTCCGGATTATGCTTTGAAAGTTTGTCAGGAATGCGAAGTTTATAATCTTTTTTTAGGCCATCATGCGCCTGAGCACAATGATGAAAAAATGGATGAAATAGTAAAAATTACACAGGAAAAAAATCAAGACCAGTACTTAAAAGTATTTGGCGCAAGAGAAAAAATGACAGTCAAAATTTCATCTTCAGAAGAGAAGCAGCAAGACAATATGAAACAACAGGTTAACGGGTAATTATATGCAGATAAAATTTTGGGGAACAAGAGGGGATATTCCTGCTCCCGAGAAGGACAAATTAAAGTTTGGTGGAAATACTCTTTGTATTGAGGTAATAGGGGATGACCCGAAAATTAAAATATATATTGATGCCGGTATCGGCCTAATGCTGGCTGGTAAGCAAATGGACCCTGAAGTTAATATGTATCACATTGTATTGACTCATTTTCATTGGGATCATGTGCAGGGAGTGTTGCCGTTTGTTCCTTTGTTTATTCCAACGAATAAAATCTTTTTTTATGGATATGCATCAACAGAGCATGAGTTAAAAGAATATTTGAATACTCTTTATTTATATGTTTTTTCTCCCTTACGTACAATAGATTTTTATGCATCAAAAATTTATTATAAGCCCATTCAAATTGGAACTAAGTTCGAATTAAACGGGGTCGAATTTGAATCCGTTCAGCTTGAACACGGTGATTTTACTCTAGGTTATAAAGTAAGCAATGGAAATAAGTCATTCTTATTAGCCTCAGACCATGAAGTTAAAGAAAACAGTTATTTGCAGAGAAAACTCGTTGAAGCTGCTAAAGGCGTTGATTTATTAATCCATGATTGTAAGTTTAATGAGCGGGATTATAAATTAAACAGAAATCAAGGGCATTCAGGAATTTTGCAGGCATTGGAAACAGCGAAAAGCGCGGGTGTGAAAAAACTTGGTTTAATACATTATCATCCCAGTTATTCAGACGGTAATATTCAGGCTATGATTGATTATGCAAATGATAGAGAGCCGGGTATTCAAACTTTTGGATGCCGTGAAGGCATGATTATCAAATTTGATAAAGAATCATAAATACAGCGAATTCTTTTTCATATATTCTCTCACATTTTCAGGAACCAAATATTTAATGCTCTTATTTTCTTTTATCCGCTGCCTTATCATTGACGAAGAAATATCCATTTCAGGGCCTGATATTTTATCAACCCAGGTATAATCCTTTAGGATTCTATCAACATTTTCATCATTTCTTCCATAAACAACGAATTTAACAAGTTCCTTTAATTTGTCAATATCTTTCCATAAGTTTAATTCCGGTAATAAATCCGCGCCAATTATAAATACAGCTTTCTCTGTGATGTTGTATTTATTATAAATTTCCTGAACAGTATCAATTGTATAAGAAACTCCTCCGCGTTTAAGTTCAATATCTAGAACTGAAAATAATTCGTTATCTTTAGTTGCAATTTTAAGCATTTCAAGCCTTTGTTCCTGCTTTATTTCGTTTTTATAATTCTTATGAGGAGGAATATTATCAGGGATTAAAAAAATTTTTTTAAGATTAAGTTTAATAGAAACTTCCTGAGCAACGAAAAGATGAGCATTATGAACCGGGTTGAAAGTGCCGCCTAAAATACCTGTTTTCATTGCTTTGAGGATATTCTTTTTTCAAGTTCGAGAATTTTTTGCGTTAACTCATCAGCTTTTTCATAATCTTCTTCGTATATAGAAAGGTATTTGCTGACGTAAAGTTCTGTTAACTCATCAATAATTTTGCCCGGCTGATACATTATTTTATAGATGTTTTGAACATCGTACTTATCATATTTTTTTATATTATCAATGAGTTTTTTTACTTTGTAGTTTTTTGACGTTACTTCGATTTCTGCAGTTTCAGCAACGGTTTTCCGCAGTTTTCTTAAGGTTTTTCTCAGCGTATATAATGATTGCTTTTCTGTAAACATTTCGGGTTTAAACTCAAATTTATCTTTAAATTTTTCGGAATACTCCTGAATTATTTTATTGTATTTATAGAATTGCTTTTTATAAAATCTTCGAAACTCAGATTCTTTCTTAGGAAATTCCATGTTTCCTGCTTCAACAATGTCACAGGAAATATTCGATGTTTTTTCAAAAAGTGTATCTTCATCTTCAAATGCAATGGGAGGGAAAGTAGCAGTTAACAGTTTATCATCAAGGGGAAGAGCAGAAATTGTAAAGTTCGCTGCAATAATTTTAGAACCCGGGGAAAAAACATTATCACCGTTAATTTTCCAGAAAACCACACAATTGCCCGTTAAGTTATCAATGTTCCCTTGTAACAATTTAAATGCCAATATCTTTCTCCTTATATTTTAGAGTATAGCTGTCAAAATTGTAAAAATCCATTTATTTTTTAAAAAGTATTCTAATGATAATAACAATAAATTTTTGTAAATTTAAAAATAAATTTTTAAAATACTCATTAATCATTATAATAATATTTGTATGGATTGTGTAGTAAAACTTATATGGAGGCAGGTAAATGCAGAGTATTAAATTTGAAAGTAATAAAGTGTTTTTTTTTGATATACGCGGTGCAAGTGAAGGAATCAATACTCCCGGAATTATTAAAAAATTGGATATTGAGATTATTAAGCTATTAGAAGAAATTCTGCCAATATCTTCTGAAAAAAATGCGATATTAAAAACGCATATCGGTGAGCCTCTAAAAAGAACACATATGAAACCTGAACTTTTAAAACCCTTTTCTGAATACCTGCAAAATAAAGGTGTGAATGATGTTGTATATGGCGATACAACTGTCGCATATTCCGGAGAAAGGGGATATAAAGAAAATCCGGAAAGTGATGCCTCCCGTTATCTGGTATTGGCTAAACAGAACGGTTTTCAGCATCTGCCTTTTGTAGTACTTGACAGGCCTGTAACCAAAACGGCTAATCTCGACTTTAATGAAGTTCATCATGAACTAACAATGAAAAATGATAAAATAAGATATAAAAAAATATATCCCTCCGGCGCATTTTTAAAAGCTGACTTGATAATTAATAACGCGCATTTAACAGGCCATTTATTAGCGAAAAACGCTTTATGTAATAAAAGTATTTCAATGGGCCTTTCTTCTTACGCGGGAAAAATCCAGCTTCATCAGAATTTGTACCCTGAAATTGATAATAATGCTTGTACTTTGTGTGGAAAATGTGTTCGTGAGTGCCCAGTTTCTGCGCTAGAAATTACAACTGATTTAGTTAAATTTAACTTTGATTTATGTATAGGCTGTGGGCAATGCGCGACAGGTTGTCCGGTTAGCGCTATTAAAATGGTTTCACAGGGAATTCAAACGTGGAATAAAGGCGTTGAATCCCTTGATATCAGAATGTCCGAATATACTATTGCAATGTTAAGTATATATAAAGGAAAAATGCTTCATGTGGGACATTTATATAATATTACGTCCGGGTGTGATTGTATGAATCAAAAAGAAACTCCTAATTGTAAGGATATAGGCATAGTCGTTGGTTATAATCCGTTTGCTGTTGATTTTACATCCACTGTTTTAGAAAGTATGCTTAAAAAAGGAAACGCGAAGGTATCAGATGTAAGCGAAATGGTTTCTTTTGCAAATACAAAATCCAGGTTTGAAGTTTATGAATATATAAAAGAAAATTTTGGTATTAATTATCTACCTGAATTAGAGATTATAAAATTGAACTAGAGATTAAATAATAAAGGCAACACCGGTGCCATGCCTGTTGCCGTTATACTCATTGCTTTTTATTAAGTATACGACGGTATGTCATTCTTGCTTGAAATCTGACTTCCGGGTGATTATCCCTGAGCATCCTTCTAATAAAAGGTAGAACGCTTTTATTGCCTATCCTGAATAATGCTAAAAGAGCATTTTTCCTGACTTTGTGGCTTTTATCAGACAACGCGTTAATAATTGGATACATAACTTCATTTAGCGGATATTTGGATATAACTAGAGCCGCATGGCTCCTTAACCCGCTTATTTCACATTCCAATGCCCATATTATTGCGTGCTTGGCTCTTTTACTTTTAAAAACTTTTAATGCATGAATAATGTATTTTCTAATTTGTAAGTCTTCGTTTTCGTCTTTTAAACTGTCTATAAGTAAAATCAGTTCCCGTAATGTTTTCTGGCGCATGAAAACGTTTATCGCAGATATTTTTTGCTGCCTTGTTCCATATTTGAAAAGGTACTCGGTGTCCTGCATATAAAGAGGTAGAGTAAAGCTAAATGAAATCGTTGTTACTAATATAATTAAACGTTTTTTCACACTTAAAATTTCGGCATAAAATTCTTTATCATAAGCTTTATTATTTGATGGATTTTTTAATATGCTAAGAAATTGAATTTGCTCGTTATGCTAATTTTTGTTATTATTTTTTTCATGGAAACAAAAAATGTACAAAATATTGAGCAGATAAAAAATAAACTTAGCGAGATTTCTGACCCGGTCACAAAGAGAAATTACCTAATCCACGCGCTTCAAATGGATAAGTTTATTCAATCAAGAAAGCAAAGAAAAATAGGTACAGTGCCTATTAACCTTGAGATATACGAAAGTTCGCCTAATGACCCGGTTATAATTTTTCTACCCGGTATCGGCACTTATGCTGAAATGTACTGTGAGTTTTTTTCCAAACTTTCAAGCTGGGATTTTAACGTTGTGGGTATGGATTTAAGGG
>CALGPD010000070.1 GCA_937960625.1 uncultured Spirochaetia bacterium
ATATGGATGGAAACAAGGGCTATAACTATTATGAAGTCCGGTGTTATCCGCTTTTCGGGCAAGACGGCGATATTAATACAATTATTGAATATAATCTCGATATCACCAAACGGAAAAAAGCCGAGTCTCGTATAAAAGAAAGTGAAGAGAAATTCCGGACTTTAACAGAGAATATTTCCAACGGTGTTGCAGTTGTAATTAATTCCAAAATTGTTTGGGTAAATCAGGCATTTAAAGATATGTTTGATTTAAAGGAAAAAGACCTTTATGGTAAATCATTGAAAAAAGTAATTATTTCCAGTGAATATGATGAGTTTCAGGATAATGTTATAAAAATTATATCATCAAATCCGGATATAGAAAATTTTGAGACTATCGGGATTAATAATCAAGGGGGATTAATAAATTTAATAGTCAGCCTTAAAGAAATTATTTATGGTGATAAAAAAGCCTACCAGTTTTTATTTGAAGACATTACTTATTTAAAAGAAGCGGAAAAATTAACGATTATACAAAGAGACCTTGCTATTAAACTTGCTGCCTCAATGAATCTAGATGAAACAATTCAGCATTGTATGGAAGCAGCGTTAAAAGCCTCGGAAATGGATTCCGGCGGAGTATATCTGGTTGACTCTAAAAGTAAACAGCCAAAACTTTCATATTATGAAGGGTTGTCAAAAAAAAGAGTATCTGAATTATTTAAGCAATTGGTTAAAGAACATGGTGATGAGAATTGTGTTTATGAAAAACCTCAGTTTTTTGAATATAGTTTTTTGCCTGATGAAATAAAAAGTATTAAATCAGCTCCCGCGATAAAATCCATAGGAATTATTCCAATTGTTCATGAAAGGCAGACAATTGCCTGTCTTGCTTTAGTTTCTCATTCTCTGAAAAGTATACCAGTATCTTCTATGAATTCAATAGAAGCAATTGTAGCTCAAATCGGAAGTACCATGTCAAGGTTGATGATGGTTAAGGCTTTACGTTATAACGAAGAATTATTCCGTACTTTATATGAAAATCTTTCCGATGCAATTTTAATTATTGATGATAAGTATAAAATGAAATTTATAAGCGGTTCTATTGAGAAGATTTCCGGTTATAATCCCATTGAATTAATGGTAGATAAGTTTTTTAAAATCATACATGAAGATGATACAAAAATATTCATGGGTAAATTAAAAGAGATAATGGAATCCCCCGGAATTGAAGCTACGGCTCAGGTTAGGTTGGTTAGAAAAGATAATGAAATACGGATTATTGAAAACTTAATGGTTAATCATATTGATAAACCTTATATTAAAGGTATAATCGTTAATACAAGAGATATAACTCAAAGAAAAATAGCAGAAAAAGCATTGATTGAATCAGAGGAGCGGTACCGCTCAGTTGTTGAAAATGCAATCGATGCAATAATTATTATTTCCAATGAAAAATTTCAGTATGTAAATAAAGCATTTGTAAACATGACAGGATATAGTGAAACCGAGATTGTAAATAAATCAGTGGATTTAATTTTATCTGAAAATTCTTTAACTCAGTATAAGACATTTAAAGAAATATTAAAACTTTTTAAAGAAACTAATAATAAAAATCAAATTGATTTGGAGTTGATAACTAAAGATAAAAAAACCTTAGATGTGATTTTAGGCGGAAGCACGATTTATATTGAAAACAGGGAATTTTTTATTGTTATGTTTAAAGATGTTACTGAACTCAAAAAAGCCGCAGAAGAAAGGGAGAATCTGATAAATACCCTTGAGCGGAAAAACGTTGAGATTGAATCGGCCTATGAAAGAACTTTTGCGGCATATGAAGAGATGGAGGCTGTGCAAAAAGAATTAAAAATGACTAATGAAGAACTTTATTTGGCTTTGTCCAAAGCTGAGGAAGCAAATAAGCAAAAATCCGAGTTCCTTGCTATTATGTCTCATGAATTACGTACTCCTTTAACCGGTATACTAGGATTTAGCCAGTTGTTATTGAATGATAATAGCCTTGAGGCCAAACAATATGAATTTTCTGCGAGAATAAACAAACTGGGAAATAAACTACTGTATATTATTAATGATTTACTGGAATTATCAATAATTGAATCAGGCAAGGTAAAAGTTAAATATTATAGTTTTAACATATCCGATTTAATAAATGATATTTATTCAATATTTGAAGAACAAGTTAAAGAAAAGGGTTTGGAATTTAAAATAAATATTAAAGATATTAAGGATATGTATTCTGACCCTTTACGCTTGCGTCAAATTCTATTTAATCTAAT
>CALGPD010000071.1 GCA_937960625.1 uncultured Spirochaetia bacterium
CCATTATAGTTTATATTTACTGTAGGCGTTGCTTCACCTTCAAACGCGTTGCTAATACCTTCTCCAGCAGGAACATAATTTTCAAAAATTTTCCGGCACATTGCTTCATAGTTATTTCCATACTTGGAAGCGTCACCGTACTGCGCTTCTGTGCAAGCAACTTGAACCAATTCCTGAAGAGCTTCAGGCAGTAAAACACCGCCGTATTTATCTATTAAATCCTGCATAAGCTGTGTCGTGTACGAATACGCTTTGCCCGTGTCGTGATCAGCACTTGCAGTAGGCTCGGGAGCAGGCTTTTCTTCTATGTCCGCTCTTCTCTTCATAACAAACATAACGTATTATACCATTCATCACGTTTTCAAGTCAACAAAGAATTCCACGCAGAGGCAGTAGCAAACGCAGAGGAATTAAACCGAAATCAAAACGTGAACATCCAATTCTAACTTTTACACTTAATCTCGCATTTTAATAACTTAGACGTACATCTTAAAAATGCGCCATTCTTACCGGTTAAATACTTCCTAAACCTCCGCGTTCTCTTGTTAACTCCGCGTTAAATTCTCCTCTTCTATCAAACATTTTATCTTAAAGCAACCTACCCTTTTAGTGTCTTTTGTGTTTTTCGTGGTTTAAACCTAAAACTACGTAAGGCTAAGTATGCCGGGGTTTAAAAAAATAAAATTGTATAGCGGAAGTATGATTAGTTTTTTCTGTTTAATAAAAACTTAATTTTTAAAAAAAAATATTTACCAAACACACTTATTATGATAATATGTATTTTAGTATGAATTAAGGAGTTAAAATGGATTATTCAGATATTATACGCGATGTACCTGATTGGCCAAAGAAAGGCATTATTTTCAAAGATTTAACAACGGTTTGGAAAGACAAGAAAGCTTTCAAACAGAGCATGGATGATTTTTACGCCCGTTATAAAGACATAAAAATTGATAAAGTCGTTGGCGCTGAATCCCGTGGTTTTATTTATGCGTCCCCTTTAGCTTATTTACTTGAAGCGGGTTTTGTGCCGGTAAGAAAACCGGGTAAATTACCATATAAATATATAGAAGAACAATACGAACTTGAATACGGTGTTGATTCTCTTGCTATGCATGAAGATGCAATAGAGAAAGGAGATAAAGTATTAATTATTGATGATTTGATTGCCACTGGAGGAACAGCAGAAGCTATTGTGAACATGGTTAAGAAACTTGGCGGTGAAATAGTTGAAGCGAGCTTTTTTGTGGAATTAACTTTCTTAGATGGAAGAAAAAAACTGGATGGTATTCCGGTTTTCAGTATAGTAAAGGTGTAAAATATGTCAAAAAATCTTGTTTTAGTAGATGATTCATCGACTATTGCAGTATCTGTTAGGTTTGTTTTTGAACAAAACGATTTTGTGGTTCATCATGCAACTGATGGTAATCTTGGGATTGAATTGATTAACAAAATTATAAACTCTGGTGAAACAGTTTCAATCGTTATTTGTGACATCAATATGCCGAATAAAGATGGAATGGAATTTTTACAAGATATTAAAAGTGACCCTAAACTGAAATTTATTCCCGTTTTAATGCTGACAAGCGAGAGCCAGGTTACAAGAATGAACCAGGCAAAAAAGTTAGGCGCGACGGGATATCTTGTTAAGCCTTTTCATCCTGAACAGTTACTGGATTTAGTTAAGAAATTTGCGCGCTAAGATTTGTAGTTGGCTTAAATATGCAGGCTTTTAATTGATATTTTTTTTGGGAATATTTGGGATAATTTAACTAAAAACATGATAAATTTTTATAATTATTATTTCAGAGATTCATTGATTACAATTTCGTAAAGCTTATTTAAGTGTTAAAG
>CALGPD010000072.1 GCA_937960625.1 uncultured Spirochaetia bacterium
TTATAGCACCAAGTATGCCTGAGATAACAGTTCTTGGCGGAATTGGAAAGGACAAAGGAGACATAGTTGTATAATTTTTTTTAAAAAAAGCATAATCCGCAAATATATCAAATACAAGTGTTTTCAAAATTTATTTCCTTTATTTTAACTAAGGTTAATAACTTTCACTCTATCATCTTTTTTTATAACATTGATTTTTGTATTGTGTTTGGTTGACTGCTCTTTTAACGCTTTGAAATCAAGTTCAAAATCAGTAATATCACGTATTTTTTCATCTATTAAATCAGATTTGAGCTTAACAAATTTATCAAGCTCTCCAATAAAAACCCCAGGCTTTAAATGTTCAATTTCAAGAAGTAAACGAGGTGTATGTAACATTTTAGAACGTGACAACAAATTTTTGGTCCCATTCCATAGAGCCTCTTTAAGTTCATTAACATCATCATCGCTAAGGCCGGTGTGTTTAGCCGCATTTTCATTTATTATACCATAAAAAACTATTATTGAGTAAGGAACAACATATTCGTCTCTAAAAGTTTGTTGTTTCGCTCCTGTTTTCGATGCAAACGCTCCGGTACCTTTAATACGTTTTAATTCAACTTTATTTAATGAACGTCCCATTTTAAATTGAACAGGGCCTGTAAAAGTAATTGAATCACCTTCTAAAGGAATAACAGCACCGAATAATCTAATATCAATACAAGTTTTTAATATTTTTTCTATTGCTTCTTGTTTTGCTTTTTTCTTATCCTTTTCGTTTTTATCATAAAAGTCTAATGCTCTGCCTTTACCATCTTTGATAAAACCTTTATCGTCATGAGTGGTTCTAACGAAAATATTTTTACCATTTTCACCATTGTAACCTTTATAATTAAATAAGAAATCTCTAACAGTTCTTTTTAGTCTTACATCAGTAACGATATTTATCCCGGTTTCTTCATCAATTCTTGGCTTATTTGAATCAAGTGGATCACCATTTGGATTTCCATCTTTAACATCGTAAATAAATAAAATTTCTCTTCTCGTTTTAATTAAATCACTCATTCTTCTTCTCCTTTGTTATTACCTTCTTCTTTTGCTGTAAATTCTTTATGTAAAGTCATACCCATGGTAAAGAAAAAACTAATCTCATCATTTGGGATTAAAAATTTCGCTTCTAATAAATAATGAGATATTATAGTTTCAATCTCTTTATAATAATTCTTATTATATTCCTCAAGTTTGTTAATAAGTTCAGGTATTAAACGTTTAATTATTTTTTCTGAAATTTTCATTCCGTTTAATCTTTCCCTAAAAGGTGTTGTATTTCTTTCGGCATATTGAATATTTAATAATTTTTGAGATAAAACACCTGTCAGGAAAACAGCTTTTTTAGTATTAGAGTCAAAGAATTCAGAATGTTTAGCGAAAAAATCATTGTATATACTTTCCAATTTAATCTCCTTTTCTATACTTTTTTTTATTTCTTTAAAAAGATTAAGTTCAAATAAAAATTTTATCAGCAATATAGCATTTAAAACATCATTATTATAAAAAACATCATTGTTAAATTTTGGACGTATCTTATGCATTATTTTGTTTATTATATTATAGTAATCGATCTTGATATCTATGAAAATCGCTCTTACAATTTCTAGAAAATCTTTTTCAAACTCTACCTTGTTATTGAAACCATCATTATTTTTGTCTTCATATATATAAAAATTTTTAAGTGTGCCAAATCTAAATTCCAAATCTGCAAGTTCATTTTTTTTAATACCCTTCAATTTTTCAAAAAATGTATTAATACCCCTATTTTCAGCTTTTTTCTTTGCTTCAAAAAGTTTTCTGAAACGGGATGGAAAAACGTGATCAATAGAAAGAAGAATTTTAAACTCGCTATTTTTCTCTTTATAAAAAAACATTGTATATGAAGCATTGTTCTTGGTTTTTTGCAAGATATTAAATACTTCATTTTCATCATTAGTTATATTGTTACCTCTTTTTAATATGTTTGACTTTAAGTCATTAGATATGTTGTCTTTAAATATTTCAATAATTTCTTCGTTATCTTTATGTTCAAAAATAAAACTAGGAATTAGATAATAATTATAGCCGTAAAAATTGAATCTAAAATTTTTATCAAGAAAGTTTCTGGCCTTTTCTAATGCTATAATGCACTCTGGACAAACTGGATAATTTTTCCATGTATTTTTTTGCTTAAAGCCACCTGCTAAAGCAGCAAGTTCAGTTGTTGCGTAAAAATTAAATGTACTTGCAAACCCCCAAACTTCACTTGTTTTTTTATTGCAAATATTGCAACATTTGTTTGTTGCTTTAGATTCAAGTCCGCTGCCCTTTTGATAATAACTTTTATAAAGTTCACTTTCGGCTTGTTTCTTTACATTTTCATAAAACGTAGATTTTCCAATATATTCTTCGTTTAATTTTATAGATAGTAATATACCTTTTTCAAATTTCGATTCTAACTCATTGAAGACATTATCTTGACAATAATTTTTAAATGTTGTATATAACTCATTTAACTTTGGATTTATATTAGAATTATTTTTTAATATCCTTAAGAATTTTTTACCTATTTTAGTTTCCGGCGTTAAAACTCTTCCATTATCGCACATATCATCAATCTTAAAAATTGAGACAGTAGGGAAATCTGATGTGAAATTTCCACCACCACTTTTATACAAATAACAGGTTCTATTTTTAGCAATATCATATTCTTCAAAATCTATACCTGTATAAGTAATAGTTATTTTTTTACTTTTATCTTCCTTTACATCAAATTTTAAAAAATAAATAATGCCTTCTTTATGGTTTAAATTTAAACCTAGCGGATTATTATCAATTTCATTTTCAGAGATATATTTACTAAGTTTATACAAACTGTGTATCAAACTCCAACCTCCTGTTTATCCCGCACCAAAACGCCGTAGCCGCGGCTGGAGGATTTGCCAACCCCTACGTAATCAGGGATTTCAAGGTTGATTTCAAACCTGCCCATAAAACCAAGAAGCGTTTGGGTTTTAAGGTTGACAGGTACAACGTGTAAACTGGATTTACATACAACGCGTTCCTCTACCCAATACCCGAGTTCTTTGGCAAGAGGGAAAAAGGAAGTCGTTAGTATTTTTTCAAGTAAACCGTTTTTTTGTTCCATGGACGTTAAACTTAAATATGTTTTATAATTGTTTTGATTAAGCCCAATCCACGGGTGAATAAACCGGTATTGTTTGGGTTCTTTTGTTATTCCGAATTTTTGCGTTGTTACTGTAAAGCTTTTCTCATAAACAGGAATAATTTTGCCTTCAATGTCAATTTCATTGGTTTCAAACATAACGGTTTTAAATATTTCTATGGCTTTTTGTGTTAAGGCAATCATAACGGGTTTCTCATCAACGACTTTAAACTGGATAAGAGGGTAGCGGTACTTATATTTAT
>CALGPD010000073.1 GCA_937960625.1 uncultured Spirochaetia bacterium
ATTTCCGGTGGTTTACACGGTGTAGGTGTTTCTGTAGTTAATGCATTATCAGAGTGGTGTGAAGTCTATTCAAGCCGCGAAGGCAGCGTTTATTTTCAGAGTTATAAAATCGGTGTTCCAGATGCTAAAATGTCTCAAAAAGGAAAATCCAAAAGTAACGGTACACGCACAGTTTTTAAACCTGACGGCACGATATTTGAAACCACAGAGTTTTCATTTGATGTATTATCAAAACGTTTAAGAGAACTTGCATTTCTTAACAAAGGCATTGAGATACACATTGAGGACCAAAGAAAAAAGCAGGCTAAAAAGCATACTTTTAAATTTGACGGCGGTATTATTAGTTTCGTTAAGCATTTAAGCAAGGCAAAAAATCCGCTGCATAAAGCAGTAATATTCATAGAAGATGATAAAGACGGCGTTCATGTGGATATTGCAATTCAATGGACAAATACTTATAAAGAAAATCTTTTTGCTTATGTTAATTCTATCCACACAATTGACGGCGGTACTCATGTAGAGGGTTTTAGAACCTCGCTAACAAGGACGTTTAACGATTATATAAAATCGTATAATTTGACAAAAAATAAAAAAATAACCGGCTCGCTTAGAAATGATGACATTACCGAAGGAATGGTTTGTGTTTTAAGCGTAAAAGTTCCCGAACCTCAATTCGTGAGTCAGACTAAAGGTAAACTGGGAAATAGCGAAGTTAGGGGTATTGTTCAGTCAATTGTAAGTTCAAAGTTGAAATACTTTTTTGAGCAGCATCCTAATGATGCGAAAAAAATAATGGAGAAATCATTAAATGCTTTGCAGGCAAGGGAAGCGGCAAGAAAAGCGAGAGAACTTGCAAGAAGAAAGAACGAACTTTTCGGAGACGGCTCATTACCGGGTAAACTCGCTGATTGTTCGGAAAAAGACCCGAAGAAGAGCGAACTCTACCTTGTAGAGGGTGATTCTGCGGGCGGTACGGCAAAATCAGGTAGAAGCCGGGAGTTTCAGGCTATTCTGCCTCTACGGGGAAAAATGTTGAACGTTGAGAAAGCACGCGAAGATAAAGTAATAGATAACGACAAACTTCAGCCAATAATTTCTTCATTAGGAACCGGTATAGGCAAACACTTTGATGTAAGTAAGCTTAGATACCATAAAATAATTATTATGGCGGATGCGGATGTTGACGGTTCACATATTAGAACACTGCTTTTAACTTTCTTTTTTAGATATATGCCGGAACTAATTGAACAGGGCTATGTTTATATTGCCATGCCTCCGCTATATGAAATTAAAAAAGGTAAAAAATCACAATACGCTTTTACAGATGTGCAGAAAAACAAAATAGTGAACGGATTTGAACAAGATGCAAAATATTCTCTAAAACGTTTCAAAGGCCTTGGTGAGATGAATGCGGATGAGTTATGGAAAACAACCATGAACCCTGAAACCCGTAAAATGATTAAAGTTACTCTTGAAGACGATGTAGAAGCTGACGAAATGTTTACAATTTTGATGGGCGATAAAGTTGAACCAAGACGTAATTTTATTGAGAAATATGCAAGCAGCGTAACAAATCTGGATATATAATTGTTGATTTGAATTAGGAATATTTATTTTGAAATTTATATCCGGCTTATTATCTAAACTAGAAAAACATTCAACAGGCAAAAAAGTTTTATTTTTTTTCATAGTTCAAATATTATTTATGCAATACTGATATTTATTACTATTCCCGCTTTAAACATTCCGCGGGAATGAATTTATCAGATTTAATACCAATGGTGCCCGGCCCGGATTATTTGAAAAGTTTGTTTACGGTTCTTGGGTAAAAAGGACGACAGCTTTATTTATACACTCAAATTCCTTTTGATATGATATATCCTT
>CALGPD010000074.1 GCA_937960625.1 uncultured Spirochaetia bacterium
GATATATGGGATATGGCTCATCAGATACACAGCGCGCAAAGCGGTACAAACTATTGTGATACAGAAGCAGTAGCATTAAAAACTGCTTTCGAATCTGCAGTTATTTATGAATGGCATCATGCGACCGGGCATCCAAATGCTCATGGGCTATGTATTTATTATTTAACTCATATATGGACGGATTCTAATTCTAACGGAAGTGTTGATGCCGGAGAAATATCATTAGGGCATTCTTCAAATTATGATGCTAGTTCCGGTTCCTATTTAGATTTTTTAAGTTCTAATTATTGGGGATTGGATTCCAACGATTTACTTTATAGAATATTCTATGAATCATTATAAATAAATATAGCGTTTATGAAACCGCCTCAACTAAGGGGCGGTTTTTTATTCACTTGCTATTATTTTGCCTGTCCTTACATCGAAAATGTATCTTATATTTTCTATTGTTACAAAAGAAAACTTAAAATTATATCCGGTAAAACCAATGATTTTTGTATAATAATTATAGTGGCTGGTGCTTGGCTCTATTTTTGATAAATCCTTTATCAAATCTATTGTACTGTATGCTTTTATTAGTTTTCCGCGTTTGTAGAATGCAATAGCAAGGTGTGTTTTTGCCGGAGTTCTTCCTCTAGGCCAGTTTCCCATTCTAACGAGATAAACGCCATCGTATGATAAAAACGTTTTAAAAGCATACCATCCTTTTACTCTCCATAGAATCTTCTGTTTTCCCATTCTGGTTATTGCAACAGCATATCCTCTGCCATAAGAACGGTTATAGTACTTATTACGGTGCGGAAGCATAACAAAGAAATATCTACCTCCATATGCGCTTTTAACATAAGCAAAAGTGGATTGCTCTTCGTCTGCAAATATATTAAGGCAAAGAAATAGTAATAAAAAGGTTAGAATTATTTTCGTAGTTTTCATTTTCGATTCCTTTCAAATTAATTTAACTATCTAATATGTAAACACAAATATTAATTAATTGCAATGTACTGTATGCTTTCTTAGATAAAAAAATAATTTTCGTTTAAGACTTACCACGGCTTTTATTACATTATATCTTACACTATTCAAATATGCAGGAAAATGTAATGCCAGAAAAAAAACTCGTCCCAACACCGTTTCTAGTAAAAATCAATGATAAAGTTCCGGTCTACGTTGCTAATGGAAATAATGCGTATGAAAATACTGTTAATGCTCTTAAGAATATTGATTTGTCTCCGGTAAAAGGAAAAACCGTATTATTAAAACCGAATATCGGGCGTATGTCAAAACCTCATACCGGAATAAACACAAACCCGGAGGTTGTTGCCGCAGCTATTGATGTATTTACCCGGGCCGGAGCGGAAGTAGTTATAGGAGAAAGCCCTATTACCGGTGTTAAAACTCTTGAAGCATTTGAATTGGCGGGTATAACAGAAATCGCAAAACAACGTAATTGTCCTTTAATTGATATGGATGAACGGAAATTTGTTGATGTCAATTACGAAAAAGGAATTGCCAAAAAAGATTTTAAAGTATGCCCTGAGGTTTTTGAGTATGATTATATTATTTCAATTCCAGTAATAAAAATGCACATGCACACAGGGGTTACTTTATCAATTAAAAATATGAAAGGGTGTTTATGGCGAAGAAGTAAGGTGGTTTTACACATGCTTGAACAGGTTGAAGGCTATAACGAGAAGCCCCTTGATATCGCGATATCAGATATGTCTGCGTTTCTAAGGCCGCATCTGTCAATAATAGATGGGTCAACGTGTATGGAAGGAATGGGGCCAAGCGCGGGCAAACCCAGAGAACTCGGTGTAGTTATTGTAAGCGCTGACGGTTTTGCTGCGGATGCAGTAGCGTGCAGGTTAATGGGAACGTGTGCTGAGAATATCCCGCATCTTAATCTTGGAGCATCACGTGGTTTTGGAGAAATAAACCTGGACAATATAAAGGTTTTTCCCTGTGACTGGGAAAACCTTTCACAGGAGTTTATTTCATCACCTGATGATATTTCTGTTGATTTCGACAACGTGAATATTTTGGATGAACAATCATGCAGCGCGTGCCAGTCCACATTAATGCTGTTTTTAAAAAAATACGGTGATATTTTGTTCGATTATTTTCCGGACGAAACTGAGGTTAACATTGCAATCGGTAAAGGCCATAGTAATGTGCCTGAGAACACTTTGCTTATCGGTAATTGTACGATTAAACACAAAAATAAAGGAATATTCGTTAAGGGATGCCCTCCTGTCGGCAGTGAAATATTAATGGCAATATCAGATAAACCGTATTTAGGTGAAACGTAAAGAATTAGCAGAAATGGAATTAAATTCGTTTGCATTAATAAGTAATTTAATCTATAATAAACTATAAAAAAAACATTCCGGGGTAGTTTATATGAAAAAAATTTTAGTAATAACTGCTGTATTTTTTATTGCTTTATCAACTTTGTCAGCAATATCCAAAGAAGCTGCAAAAAGAAGAGCGTGCTATAAAAAATGCGCAAGGGTTTACATTGCTTCAATGAAACGGTGTGAAAAAATAAAGAAATTTTTCCGCAGAAACCGCTGCAGAAGAAAAACGAATATTTCGCATATATTTTGTGAAAGCAGCTGCAGAAGAAATACAGTTCCACCTAAAAAAGAACGTAAAGCATGCTATAAGCGTGAGTTTAGAAAATATATGCGGCGCGTTAAATTATGCAAAAGTAAAAAGACCTTTAGACTTAAAACACGTTGCAGGTTAATGGAACTTCATAAATTGTTTCAAGCCAGAGCACGTTGTTATAAAAAATATCCTGATGAATAAATGCGTAAAGCGGCAGTTGGGCTGCCGCTTTTAAGAAGGTGTATTAATTGGCTTTTTAGCCGGATTTATGAGTTCACGTTAATCTAAAGCAAGGAAAATATACACGTTGTTGGGCTTATTTTCCGGCGCTAAAACATCTTCATATTCAAATCGAAATTCGTAGTCTCCGCGTTTAACTTTTTCAAAACTCGCGGCTCCATCCTGTGTTGCTTTTTTCTCAACACCGTCTCCAATTCGTTTGAAAGATATATTGCCTTCCACAGGCACTTCATCAGGGTCTTTAACTTCAAGTTTAATGCTTATGTGATTTTCATCTTCGAAATAAGTATAAATATCAAAAGTTAGTTCGTTGTGTTTATGCATATAGTGAAAAACCGGAGTATTTTGCGCAACATTTCTAACATTATAAGCAAGAGTTTTTCCCGCTCCTGTTAAAGTATTCGTGATTTCCTCAATCCCGTTTTTAAGCAGTTTCAATATAAGTTTTGCTTTGTTGGCAAACTGTTTTTCAAGGCCGCTTTCCATCAAAGATTTAAGCTGCCATGGCAATTCTTTATTGCTGTCTTTATTTACACTGCGTTTAGCGTTTAAAACATCGAGTATTGTATTCTGCAATTCTTTGTTCCCGGCGACGATTTTGTCGATTTTTTCCATTTCTTTTTTTGCAAGCTTTCCGTCGATATAAGCAGCGAGTTTGTTTTCATCAGGTATTTTCATAATAAGCCCTCCTGTGTAAGTTTGTCCTTAATAACTTTTTCAGCTCTATGAACACGAATGCTGACAGCGTTTTCCGTTATGTTTAAAATTGCTGCAATTTCTTTATGCGGTGTTTTAACAATAAACATACCTTTGTCCTTTTCTTCGATAATTTTTTCAAACTGCGCTTTTCTTTTAGCAAGTTTTCTTTCTATTTCTTCAAGCTCCAGTTTGTTGTCTTTACCTTGCTTTTGTTCTTTTAACAACCTTTCGTGTTTTTTAGCTAATTCGCGCTTTATTGAATAAACCTTTTCAATTTGCGCCTCTCTTTCACTTATACTACGACTCTTTTCTTCAAGTTCTTTCCTAAGAGAATCAATTTTTTTAAGAATTTCTATGGTTTTTTTACCTGTAGAAGATGAAATTTCAGAAATTTCCTGTTCATTTAGATCAAAATAATATATGAGCTGGAGTTTTAATATGATTGTATAATCAATTTTAACACCTTGCAACAATGCATCAATAGTATCAATGTATTCCCGTTCTTCTATATTTTGATACATGGTTTTTTGGGTCTGGTCTTCAAAACTTTCTATGGTGAATAATTCGTTGCCTTCTTTATCCTGATGATGAACATGAACCGTATCAACCTCTTTTTTACTTCTCATCATTGAAAAGAAAAAGTTTCTAAGCACAATGTAGAACCATGTGTTAAAATTCTGCTCCGGGTCGAAGGTGCTGAATTTTTTACCGTCTTTTAACCTTTCAAAAACATAGGTGAAAAAATCTCCTCCTGTGTCTTCATCCGCACGGTAAATTTTAATAGGAAAATTGTAAACATTTTCAGCATACCTGTTCCAAAATTCATCGGCAGCGTTTTTATCCTTTTTAACGTATAGAGCTAAAAGTTCTTTAACATCGAGTTTAGTATAGTCAAGTTTTATCTGGCTGATAATTGCCCCCGCGTTTTTCTTAATTATAATAAAGTTTTATAGTGTATAAAAATACAATTAAATTTTATTTACGTATACTTTTCTATGCCTCGGCCCGTCAAACTCACAAAACATAATTCCCTGCCACGTCCCCAATACAAGCCTTCCGTTAATTACCATTACTGTAAGAGAAAACCCCATTAATGATGCCTTTGTATGTGAAGGCGAGTTTCCCTCAGCATGCCTAAAATTTAGCTTTTCAAAGTCAAGCGAGTTCAGCGCTTTAATAATATCATTCTTAACATCCGGGTCAGCATTTTCATTTATTGTTAAACCCGCTGTTGTGTGCGGGCAAAAAATCAAGACAGCTCCGTTTTCAATGTTAAGGCTTTTTACCGCTGATTCAACCTCACGGGTAATATCAACGAGTTCATCACGGTTTCCGGTTTTTATATTTATGGTCTGCATAATTATACCTGAGTTTAAACTTACATTATTTTCTTAAATTAGATTATAATATTCGTGCGGTAGTGTCAATTATAATTATTTGCAGTGTAGAAATTTATTCGTGATCAGCAGTTTCATGCGGTTTATTAGGTAAGAAATTAAAGTAATCCCGTTTGGTTTATTTGCAACGAGACTGCTTCGTCATTTCATTCCTCGCAGAGACATGGCTTGTAATATGAGCAGAATATGCTCTGGGGTTTAGACTCCTTAGAGAGGCAGAGGAGCAATCCCATTCGGTCTAACAATAATCAAGGTGGAGAGATTTACGGCTCAATATACTCCGCGTTGTATTTTGTATAAGTAACGCATTGTAAAGTATTGGTTGTAATATCCACCGGCCCTGACCAATTTTTGCCATCAGAAGAATAATAAACTCCATTTTTGTCAACAGCAACGAATTTTCCATTTCCATAGGTTATACTATTAATATCATCACTAATTCCCGGCCCAACACCCGATGTCCATGTAGTTCCGTTTGAAGAATAAAATATTACTCCCATTCCGCCCACGGTAACGAATTTGCTGTTTGCGTAAATAATATCATATAATGGCTGGGCAGATCCTGTTGAGGATGAAGACCAATTAATTCCATCTGTTGAGTAATAAATCATACCGCTATCTGCACAGACAGCAAATTTACCATTTCCGTAACATATATCTTGTGGTGTTGTTCCAATTGAAGCAGTTGCGGTTGAAGGCCAATTTATTCCGTCACTGGAGCAGTAGATATTGCCTGAATCATGATCAACAGCGACGAATTTTTCGTTGCCATACGCAACGCCGTATAAATCATCTGTTCCTGAAAATCTCTTATCTGACCAGTTTATTCCATCATAGGAATAGTATAATCCACCTGTTAGGCCAACAGCAACGAATTTATTTTGTCCATATGTTATATCAATTAAAGAATTACCTTCTGCTGATGTGGCAGTAGGTAACGTAGGCCATGTTTTTCCCGATGAAGAGACAAAGAATCTTCCATCATCCCCGGCTGCTACAAGCTTTCCCCGTCCGAAAGTTATAGTGTTTAGCCCAAAGCCCGCTCCCGGCCCAACGTTTTCTGACCAGTTAACTCCGTCTTTTGAATAATAGATATCTCCGTTGCTGTCAACGGCAACGAAAAGCCCATCAGTCTGTATTTGCGTCAGGCTTTGTTCCGATAAACCGGAAAACAGGTTTGTGCATTTATTTAGAAAAAATAAATTCGTTAGTAAGATTATAACTAATGCGATGCGGAGTTTCAATTTTCCTCCCTTTAGATTTTTAGTTAAGTATAATAAGTATATGTAGTAATTCAAGTGTCTATAATATTTTTGTCTATTATTTTTATATTTTTTATTGAAGTATGATTTTTGTTGTGTAAAAAATAAAAGGCAGAATAAAAATAAAAGGCAGAATAAAAATAAAAGGCAGAATAAAAATAAAAAGCTGGAAATTGTTTCTTATGCGTTATAAAATGATGATTATTTTCATGGAGGAATAGTATGGCGGATAAAAAAGTCGTTGCTAAGTTAGACTCAAAGTTAATCGAGCAGGGCATTATCAATGGAGATTTTGAAAAAGATTATGTTAAGGTTCATACCTTTTTAAATAAGAACAACGCGACTTATGATAAATATCTTAAAGACGATGACTTTAAAAAGTGTGAGGCGGATTTACGTAAATGGCTGATAACACTTAATAAACAGGGCGCTTCTCAGGAAAAATTGACATCGTATTTACGCAGCGGCATGGGACATTTATGTTTTAATTACATTAGAATTAAGGGCGAGAAGATTTCCGGAGATGAACACGTTACCCGTGCCTTGAAATCATTTAAACAGAGAAAGTTTGATAAAACGTTTTTTAAAGCCTCAAAATAGCGCAGTATTTATCTTGAAGGAACTTTAAAACGCTCAAAACGGAAATCTCTAAAGATTTTAATATCTCCCATGTAGAAATTTATTTCCTTGTTTCTGTTAGGGGAAATTTTCAAGCCCCATAGTTCTATATATCTCGTGCGTATGTAATTTCCTCTGCCTATGGGGATAAAGAATTTATCCGGAATAGTTAATTCCATCCTGCGCCAACCGCGAAAACTCAGGCTTGCAAATTCTATTTCAAATACCCTGTCTTTATAATCACGGAATATCAATGAAAGTTTTTCTTTTCCCGCTTTACCGTATAACCATATGCTGATCTTATACCTGCGTAATATTATGAGTTTATTAATGAAACGGAACATGCAGTCATCATTTTTATGCTGACCTGTAAGTATTAAAAACTTAATAACGTTTTTGTCTCTTTCCCTGTCAAATTCCCTTTTTAATACTGTTACATTAGAAGGTTTATCTCCAATTTGAAATTTCCAGTTTATTTCCGGTTTTTTATTAATATCGAATAATACATTTACCGGGTCCAGATAAAGATTTTTTCTTGTGCGCTTAAAATTGTAAATGTTAAAACCTGCCATAAACGTTATCAAATCTTTCACAGCGTTAAGCCTATGCCCTATTATTCTTATTTTAACAAGATGAACCTGCCTTTCGTTTTTATATCGAACAGGAAATATGTTTGCGTATAAACGCTGCCAGTGAAAATACGTTAGCCTTCCCATTTTGATTCTGCGTATTGTGTTTGGTTTGGTGGAAAGATAAATATATACATCGAGTTTTTTCTCAATACCGTACATCCAGAAATCAAGGCTTTTAATCCACTTAGGAAAGATTATTTTCTTTTTAGGCCTAAGTTCAACGTAATTATTCCATGCATGCGTATATCTTGCTCTTATTCTAAGCACTGTTTTTATTTTCGTTGTTTTGAGAGGATGGGAAACGCGTTTGTTGTATGGCGCTAAACTTGAGAGTTCTTTTATTCCTCTTTTTGATACTCGCATTTCAAATGCGTTTAATACGTTGAGCGCTTTTTCGATTTTAATGGGAATGTTGGAAAGCCTAATTTTATTCCGTTTTGGAGATTCGTATACTTTTTTAGATACCAGCCTGTCAAAAAAAACATATCCGATTCCATACTTTGCGCTTATTGATGAACATGTAAATAATACAACGGAAAAAATAATTAATTTTCTCATATACTTTTTGTCGGTCGTAAATCTAATTTGTTTAACCGTTTTGTTGGATTATGTTAACAAAAACTTTATAGTAAAATTTATATAAGTTGGCTTGGCAAATTTAGTCCAGATAAGTCATTATTGTTTCTTTGATTTGAGAATCGGGGATAACACCGGTTCTTCTTGAAATTTCTTTTCCGTCTTTTATAAATACAAGAGTGGGAATGTATTGTATTTTTAATTTATTTTTTAATTCTTTTTCCTTTTCGATATCACATTCGAAGAAATTAATGTGTTCGAACATTTTAATTATTTCTTCAAGTTGGAAGTTCAATATTTCACAGGGGCCGCACCACTCTGATGTGAAATACATTACACAAGTTGATTTGTCACCTATTACTTTTTCAGAGTATTCTTTATTAGATATTTTTTCCATTTATATGCCTTGAATAAATCAAAATAGTGATTAAACAATAATTCTGTAAATTATAATGTTTTAGCATTAATTAATCAAATCTATTTTATTTAAAACTCTACTTTAAATATTTTAGCAGTTTATATTTTTTGTGTATTAAAAAAGTATTGACTAGGTAGTAAATGTATGGTATAATAATTTTAGTGGTAATTAGCGGGGAATTCTATTGTTAAAATCTAATCAAATATTAATAAAAACTTACAATGAAAAAATTTCTAAGTTTGTTGAGTATTTAGAGAGCAAAATAGATTTTATTAAACAACAAATCCATTTTGAAGGTGTAACCTTTGCGTGGGTAAACTGGAAAGACCGGAATTTAATTTATGTTTATGATAATTTACCCGTTCAGCTTAATGCTGTATCAGATAGTTTAAAAGTGTCTGAGCAGTCTCTCGATATTGAAAAAGTTATAAATAACTGCGTTAAAACCAATACAAATTTTTATTCTTGTAATATGTATAATGAAGTCTTATCTCCTGAAGATAAAAGACTTGTCTTATTATTTAATATGAAATCAATGTATCAGTTCTTAATAAGGAATAATAATAAACCTGTTGCTTTTTTAGTGTTTTATTATTTCAATGACAACATAGAATTGGAAAAGCAGAAACTTAAACAGGTTGAGGAATATATCGAACATATTCAAAAAGAGTTCTCTGCTTTATTAAACGAATATTTATCTGCCCTTTCAGAAATAAAAAATATAACTCTGTTAAAAAACATAAAAACAATTAATAATTTTTCTTCATTGGTTAGCAACGTAAAAGTTTTTAATGAAGCGTATAATTTAATTGCCAAGGAATTAAAAAGTATTTTCGGATTTGACTGCGTTGGGGTTTGCTTTGTAAATAAAACGAATAAATATATAACCGTGCCCATGCTTGACGATGAAACCTATTCAAGATATGAGCAAAATTATAATAGATTTTTACGGCAAATAGAGCATTTTAAAATTTCAAAAAACAGTATCCCTTACCGTTTGGAGATCGCTCTTGCTTGTTACTGTAGTATGAATAATGCTCCGGTATATGTTAAGAATGTTCAGGAATATCACGGTATTGCTTATTCAGAGTTTGATTATATA
>CALGPD010000075.1 GCA_937960625.1 uncultured Spirochaetia bacterium
GCCAAAGAATACAAAGATATACTTGAAAACAGAAGTGTGTATGTGAAAAAATGTGAACGTATTGATATTGAATGCGTTGTGCGGGGATATATTATTGGAAGCGGGTGGAAATCTTATCAGAAAGACGGCACTGTTTGCGGAATAGAACTACCTAAAGGGTTAAAAATGGCGCAAAAATTATCCGAGCCGATTTTTACTCCTTCAACCAAGGCTGATACCGGGCACGATGAAAATATTTCTTTTGATAAAATGAAAGACATCGTGGGCAGCGAATTATCAAACAAACTGCGTGATTTAAGCATAGATATTTATAATAAAGCCGCGGAAATGATTTATGACAAAGGAATTATCATTGCTGATACAAAACTCGAGTTCGGTTTATCCGACGGTGAAATTACTATTATCGATGAAATGCTCACACCGGATTCATCCAGGTTTTGGCCTGTTGACAGTTATCAGGTTGGAACATCTCCGGTTTCATACGATAAACAGTTTATCCGCGATTATCTTGAAACTTTAACATGGGATAAGACCCCTCCTGCGCCTGAACTGCCGGAGGATATTATAACAAAAACCCGTGATAAATATCTTGAAGCTTATAAAATAATTTCGGGCTTGAAATAATCATTTTTTGAATAATAAAACGTATAAAAACAATTTTTTTTGAAAAATGTTTCTAAAAGTCAAGATTTTACGCAATATTTTCCGATTTTAATAATATAAAAACGGAGAATTTCAACTTGCGGTATAAGTATCTAAAACATATAATAATTCCAATAATTGTATTTTTAATAATTGCAGCGGGTCTATTTTCATTTATACTTTTTTCTAACTCGTTGCCTTTAACACCAACGGGAAAAAGTATTCTGATAACGGGAATTACTTGTTTACTTTGCATTTCGGTTATTGTTCTGGTTTTTTCCATTTTCAGTTTATTTAACAAGGAAAGATTTTACAGAAAAGAAGAATTTATAAAAAAAGCCGGTATGTTTGAAGATTTCTATGAGCTGTTATATGAATATGCTTACGAAAAATCTTATAGCTCTGAGATGATAAAAAGTATAAAAAAACAATTCTCCCTGTTATCAATGTATTTATCTGACAGGGCCATAAAACTTTTCAATGATTATTTTATCCAAACTCAGGATTTTACTATTGATACTTCCCTTGACAAAAAAGAATTAAAACAAAAACGTGTAAGTTTTGAACAATGCGTTGTTGCTTTACGTGAAGAATTGGGCCTTGATATAGTAAATAAAAAAACTATTGAACAGGTCGCGCGTACAAAACGAATATTTGAGGGTCTTGAACTTGAATGGTTTGATTGGAATAAAAGCAAGGTATGGTTTCTTGAAATGTGCAGGGACCATGGAAACGCTGCCATGGAATATATGAAAAAGCATAATTTAATTTTTATAGGCGGCGGCCCCAAAGGCCATAACGCTAACATTATCAAGCAGATTAAAAAGGATGATATAATCCTTGGACATAAATATGATGAAGGGTACGTTGCAATTGGAATAGTTACTGTTGACACAAAAACCATAATCTGGCCTAAAGACAACCCTTTAATGTATAATGACGGAGAAATACGTTTACCTGTACGCTGGCTGCTTTTTGTTAATGTGGGTGTAAATGCGGGGTATACTCCGGACGGATTAATATCGCGCGTACGTTCAACGCATAAAGCACTTCAAATTTTTGAAGCCATGTACAAAAGAGGAACTGAAGCAGGCACAGAATTCAGCGATAAAGAAGTTAGGGAGATTATTGAAAGCTTAAAATCCCGTACAAGGTTAATCAAACCCCGGATTGACAGAAAAGTTTAACGTAAAAATATAAATAATGTGAATTTCGGTTTAAAAAATTACTTCAATTTTCTAAAGTTTTACATCACTGTCGGGAACTGACGTGACGAAGCTGTCTCGCTATAAACAAACCGAATGGGATTGCTTCACCTTCGGTTCGCAATGACTGTGCCCTTGTACTTTCTTCACTGGCGCTCAAGGGAGACCTAATCCTTACCGGTTCAATAAATAAAAACACTTTAGCTTAATCAACCCTGCCTTTTGTAAAAGCGTTTATTAATTTATTTTTCGAATCATCTGATAAATTAAGCGCCCGAATTTTTTCACAAGTTTTATTTACATCATAAGGAATTTGTTTTAACGTAATATTTTCGTCTTCCCAGACTGCGTAACAAGCTTTACCCGGATTGTCTTTTGACATTCCAACCGAACCCGGGCTTATCAAAGTTTTCCCCTGTATTTTTCTTATCCATTGTCTGTGCGTATGCCCAAGCAGGATATACTTAGCATTGATATATGATGCTTGTTCTATAATTTCCTGTTCGTTGTTTTCATCGATATAATGATATAGCGGATTGGACGGCGTTGCGTGAACTAAAAAAAAGTCATCATGCCCTATATTTATATGTTCGGTTATAGGAAGAAAACGTAAAAATTCAATATCTTCTGCTTCAAGCATGGTTTTAGTTATCTGCCGTGTTTCAAAAGAAATTTTTCTGAATTTATTGCTTGATCTGCAGTTCATATCATATGAAATGGCATTATCGTGATTTCCTTTTATAGTATAATCAGAATTCTGTTTAATGAAATCAATTGCGAACTTTGGGTCAGGCCCGTAATCAATAATATCTCCAAGGCAGAAAATATAATCGCATTGTTCGTTTATAACTTGTATTGCTTCCATGTTTGAGTGAATGTCGGAGATAATTAAGATTCGCATATTTAATAATATTTATATAAAAACCCGCAAATGCCGTGTGTGAAACGTAACTTTTACCCAAAGGTAAACGTGGGTTTCCGTAAAAATCAATCCTGTAGCCTGATATTGGCCGCATTCATTAACTTTTAACTGCAAATCCCATCTTCAAAAATTATAGGAAAAAATTTTTCTGTAACACATCACGAACACAGCAGGTTTATAGTCTAATATATATTATATCTTAACTGCTACGCCCTTGTAAAGCTCTTATTAAGCGGATAACATTTTTTTCGTTCCATCTTACTTTATACTTTTTGTATAAAGTCTGAATAAGTTTGCTGTAATATTCGTTTTGATTGCGTTTTTTCATGGCAACGAGATATTTTTTATAATTTTTAGCATCCATTTTTTCCGGTGTTTTAATATCCGTTAATTTTACCATATAATAAGTAAATCCGCTGTTTTTCATATCCGAAACCTGATTCTTTTTTAAAGAAAATACTGTTTTGAAAAAATCTTTATTGGAAGAACCTAAAAGTTTTATTGGTTTTTTATTTAAGTTTTGAACAGGGTCATGTACTGATTTATCCACTGCGTCTTTAAGCGCGACGGGGAAATATTCCGTTGTTTGAATTTCAAGGCCATTAGCTCTAGCTTGTGCGGTAAAGTCAGCGCCTTTTTTAACAGCCTGTTTTATTTCCTTAAATAAAGCCTTAACCTTTTTTTGAAAAGTGCTTAGATATTTATTTCTTGCGGTATTGCTTTTTTTGTAATTTGTTTCAAGTTTAGCAAGTTCCGTATTGTTTAATTCTTCAAATTTGCGGTTGTGTTTTTTTACTATTTTAAAAATATAGTATTTTACTATTCCGCGTTCAGTCCTTTTGATTAGTTTGGAATATTTACCAACGCCGACCTGTTTTAAAGGATTAAGTTCTTTTACGGCAGCTGTAATTGTATAATCTTGCTGCTTAACTTTCTGCTCTTTAGCTGTTTTTTCAAACAAACCGGGTTTGCTTTGAACATCGGATAAAAGTTTTTTCATTTTCTTTTCATCTGTTCCGGAAATCGCAAAAGCAGTAACTCTATTTCTAACATTAGACCTGAAAGAAGAAGATTCCCTGCTTTTGAAGAATTTGCTTAAATCCTGTTTCGCAATTTTTTTGGTTTTAAGAAAGTTTTTCAAGTCATAGGAAGCAACAATAACCTGACGTTTATTGTTTTCAAGCGAATATTTTAATTCAACTTCAGGTTTTGTAATAAGTAATCCTTGAACAAGAGAGGTATTAATCAGTCCGGTTAAATAATTTTCTTCAGCTATTTCATAAAAATCATTCAACGACATTCTGAAACGAATGTTATATCTTTTTTCAAATTGAATTTTTGACTTTTTATATAATTCAATTGCTAATATCTGCTTTGCTTTTGGAGACATGATAAGCCCAATGTCATTAGCGTATTTCAATAATACTTTGTTATTAATTTCACGGTTAATTTCTCTAAAATTTCTAAGAGCCTGTAGTATTAAGGAATCAGGGAAATTTCTAAAATTAATATTTCTGCTTTCTACAATGCGCTTAATTTGAAGTCCGGTAAGAACTTCTTCGCCGTCAACAGTTATGTATTTTGTAGAACCGCTTATCCAACCGAGTACAGCTTTTCGCGCGTTTGAGTCCAATGTCCATAAAAATATTGCGAGTATGAATAAGACTACAATACCGGTTGCAATGCCTTTTACTATTCTATTGTCTTTTAAAGTGTTTTTTGAATTTCCCATTGTATTTCCACCGTTTTAACTTAATTTGTAAGTACAATAATATCTAAAAAAAGGGTTAAATGTCAACGAATTCCTTTAATTTAATACACTTAAATTTTGATTTTGTTGTATTTACTTTTATTTTATTAATAGAAAAAATAAAAACAACGATATATTATACGGATTACTTATATTATCTTTATAATAGCGGCTAATAAAATGAAAATTGCAGATATATTTAAAAATAAAAATCAATCCAAAAATGATTACTACAAATACTTAAAAGCTCCTCAAGAAAGGGATAAATATAATTTTTTAAAATCAAAATTCTTTATTATAATTATTTCCCTATTTTTTATTGTTGCGGCTGTAATCATAGTTTTACAATTTAGAACGGCAAAACAAATCCAGAAACTTATTTTTAATCAGGAATTTAACAAAGCCATTGTTATTGCAACAACATATTTAAAAGACAGTAAAAGTGAAAAAATATCTTTTCTCCTTGCTGAGGCATTATTTATTAAATCCTTCTATTTAAAAGAATCTGATGAAGCAAACAATTATAGAGCCAGGGCATTAGATATATTCAATAAAATCGTTACTAAAGGCAAAAAGCTTTCGAGTATCGAATTATTTGCTTATGGATTTTTGCTTTCATATTCCAAAACTGATATGGATAAGGGAGTAGATTACTTAAAGGAATCCTTAAAGGAGAATCAGGAAGACGGTAAACTCGGTGCTTATATAAACCGCAGAATAATAAAAATTAATACCAAACCTCTTCATTTTGTAGATATTTATGAAAGAATTGCTTTTACTTTATATAGATTAAAACGTTACCGTGAAGCTACTGCTTTTTATAAACGTTCTTTAAAAACCCGCCCGAAAACAATACATTATTTCTTCATGGCATTAATAGAAAAGAATTTGAAAAATTATAAATCCGCTAAAAAACTGTTAAATCTTGTTTTGAATACTGAGAAGAACGAAGATGTGCGCATGAATTGTTACTTAATACTTGCAAACATTGAATTTAAACAAGAAAATTTTAAAAAAGCAGAGGAATTTTATAAAAAAACCATTGAATTGAATTCACAAAGCGCAAATTCTTATTATTTTTTAGGGAAGATTTACAGAAAACAAAAAAAATTAAAACTATATAGGAAATATTTAAGAGAAGCAGCAAGGTTGGGGCATAAGAAAGCTAAAACCATGTTCCCTTCTTATGAATTAAAAGAAATGAGAAAGAGAAGAGCATTCGGAAAGGGAAGATAATATGATTTTTGATAAATTACTTGGTTTATTTTCAAATGATATGGGAATAGATTTAGGCACAGCTAATACTCTTGTACATGTTAAAGGAAGAGGAATAGTTTTGTCAGAACCAAGCGTTGTAGCTGTTCAACACGGAACAAGAAAGGTTCTCGCTGTTGGTAACGAAGCTAAGAGGATGCTTGGCCGTACTCCAAACGATATTATTGCTATTAGGCCGATGAAAGACGGTGTTATTGCCGACTTTGAAACTGTTGAAAAAATGATAAGGTATTTTATAGCAAAAGTTCATAACAGGCGCGCTTTGGTTAGGCCTAGAATTGTTGTCGGTGTTCCTTCCGGGATTACCGAGGTTGAGAAAAGAGCTGTGCGGGAATCATGCGAACAAGCAGGAGCCCGTGAGATATATCTAATAGAAGAATCACTCGCGGCAGCGATTGGAGCAAAAATTCCTATACATGAACCTGCTGGAAATATGGTTGTTGATATCGGAGGAGGTACTACCGAGGTTAGTGTAATATCTCTTGGCGGTATGGTTATTTCTAATTCAATCCGTATCGGCGGTGATGATTTTGATGAAGCAATTGTACAGCATGTTAAAAAAGTTCACAACCTAATTGTTGGTGAACGGACTGCTGAAGAAATAAAGATACAAATCGGTAATGCTTACCCTGAAGATAAAGTTGAGACTATGGAGATCAAGGGCCGTGATGCTGTTACAGGCCTTCCAAGAATTCTTGAAATGGACAGTGTTGAGGTCCGGGAATGTTTACAGGAAAACGTTAACAGTGTGCTTGAAGTTATCCGCGCTACTCTTGATGAAACTCCACCTGAACTCGCTGCGGATATTGTGGACAGGGGTATTGTAATGACCGGTGGCGGTTCATTACTAAAAGGATTAACTAAATATATTTCAAAAGAAACAGGTGTTCCTGTACTTCTTGCGGAAAACCCGTTAACCTGTGTTGTATTAGGAACGGGTAATTTCCTTGAAGAAATTAGAAATATTAATAGCAGTATTTTTAAATCAGACTAACCCTGCTAAATTTTTGTTTTTGCCCAGGGGAATAAAACTTAATAGATGAGCTAAATTAATGCTTTCACTTTTTTTCTACAAACGGCGTAAAGTTCTTGTACTTATTATTTTATTGTTAATTTCTGTATTGTTTATGGCTTTTTCAAGTTCATCAACGGGATTTACAGTTAATGTAAAAAAAGTTTTTCAAACTATTGTTTATCCTTTTCAGTATGTTTTTTCAAAAGTTTGGGATTTTTTCGCTGATATTTTTAGAAGTATTACTCAAATAAGACAGTATAGAAATAAACTTGAAGAAACTCAGGCCCGGCTCCAAAAGATGTCCAAGACGTATCAGGAAATCGAAGAATTAAAAAACCAGATAAAAGTGTTGAAAAAAGCACTTGGTTTAAAAGAACATTTACAGAAAAAATATAGTCAGGACCCTGTTGCTGCAAGGGTAATTTCTCAAGACCCGCATAATGGCTATCTTACCTTGATTTTAAACAAGGGGAGTAAGCAGGGAATTAAAAAAAATATGATTGTTGTCGGATATTTTAAGGGTAGAGACGGTGTTATCGGAAGAGTAATTGAAACCACTCCGTTTACTTCAAAAGTAATGCCCATTCATGATAAAGCATCCAATATAGGCGCAATGATTTCCCGGACAAGAGTAACGGGCATAATTGAAGGCCGCGGAAGAAGAAAGCTTTTAGAACTCACATATATACCTTCAAGTGAAACAGTTAAAAAAGGTGATTTGGTAGTTACTTCTCCAGAGAGTGATTTGTTTGTTCCGGGGTTGTTAATCGGCTATGTTGAAAGCGTAAAAGAGTTTCAGGGTGCTTTTCATAAAAAAATATTAGTAAAACCATATATACAATATAATAAAATCGAAATTGTTTTTATTTTAAAAAAAACACCGAGTAAATACGTTCAAAGGTTGGAAAAGAATAAGTGAGGAATTATTTATACCGAATATTTGTAGTTCTTGTCGTATTAATTGTACATAATACGGTATTTAAATTTTTTGCGATATCAGGGATTCGTCCTGATTTACCCTTATTAATTACTCTTTTTGTTGCTTTTAAATACGGCAGTATGGAAGGCCAGATAACAGGATTTGCGGCAGGTTTTGGAATGGATATTTTTTCCGGAGGTTTATTCGGTGTAGGCGCATTTACTAAAACTTTGATTGGTTTTGTTTCGGGAGTGTTTAGAAAAAAAATATACTCAGAAAACGTTCTAATAATTATTGTTTATATTTTCATTGCTTCATTTTTTAACGGTATTATATTTTTATTCATGAACAAGATTTTTCTTCCCGGTTCTGTAGATTTTTGGGATTATATTTATAGAATACTTTTGATTGAAATCGTATATAATTGTTTGGTTGGAGTTTTCTTGTTTATGTTATTTGAAAAACTTGATAGAGTTTTCAGGAGAAATTAATAAATGGGTGATATTCCATTAAGTCCCAGGCATGGAAAGCAATTCAAAAAACGTGTATATTACTTATTAACTTTTTTCGTTTTTACAATGCTCGTTCTTTTATTTAGAATAGGTTTTCTACAAATTGTGCGCCATGACAGATACAGTTTAACAGCACAGGGCAATTCAGAACAGCCTTACCCCATATTTCCGCGACGCGGAGAAGTTTTTGACAGAAACGGTTTGCATTTGATACGAAACAGAGGATATAACTGCGTAACCCTGACTTTAGGTTTTATTAAAAGAAAAAACCGTCTTGAAATAAAAAGACGGCTTGCAAAGTTATTAAACATTACAGTTAAAAAAATAAACAGCCGTATTATAAAAAAACAAAAGCGTGACAGAAATATAAATACTCCTGTTATAATAAAATCCGGTGTTTCAAATAAAACAATAATAAAAATTAAAGAAAATTTTTCAAAATATCCCGGCGTAGATATTACGGTTATGTCAAGTAGAATCTATTCTAATGGTGAAGAACTTGCTCATGTATTAGGTTTTATCAGGGCAATTTCTGTGAGAGATTACAATAACAGAAAGCATACCGGAAGATACCGCCCTATTTCAGATATTGGTAAAATGGGTATTGAAAGAATTTATGATTTGCAGCTTCGCGGGCAAGAAGGAAGGATTGTTAAACTCGTTGATGCTCATTCTAAGCCTATTTCATCAATTGATTCTAAATATAGAGCGCCCACACCGGGTAAAACTCTAATTTTAAACATTGACAAAAACCTGCAGACTTTAGCATATATGGCATTAGGAAAAAGAAGGGGCGCTGTGGTTGTAACAAAACCCGCTACAGGCGAAGTTTTGGCAATTGTTTCTTCTCCATCCTTTGACTCCAATATGTTTTTCGGAAACTCACAATTACGTCAGGAATACGCCGGGTTAAAACGTCATCCGGATAAACCGCTTTTTAATAGAGCATTAGCCGGGTTTTATCCTCCGGGGTCCACGTTTAAACTAGTCACCGCTGCCGCCGGCCTAAATGAAGGCAGGATTAATCCAAACACCGTGTTTAACTGCACTGGTAGATATGAACTCGGTGATAGAATATTTAAATGCTGGGACAGGCACGGTAGAATTAATTTAACAAACGCGATTAAGAAATCATGTACTTATTATTTTTATAGAGTTGGTGAAAAAATCGGTTATGAAACCATATTTAAATACGCTAAACTATTTAATTTTTCGCGCCCATCGAAAATAGACCTGACTGGTGAACGGGTGGGTATAATGCCGAATAACAGATGGAAAATCCGCAGGTTCGGAGAGAAATGGTATGAAGGTGATACCTTAAACATGGCAG
>CALGPD010000076.1 GCA_937960625.1 uncultured Spirochaetia bacterium
CGTTAGGATTATGGCAGTTAATGCCCATGACCGCAAAAATAACAGGTTGTGAGATAAACGCGTACACTGACGAACGCCTTGATATTATTAAAGCAACCGTATCCGCAATTAGATTTTTAAAAGACTTGAAAGAAACTTTCATAAACTGGGAACTTGTATTAGCAGCGTATAACGGCGGAGGGAATTATCTACTCCAGCAGATGAGAAAATACAGAAGCGATGATTTCTGGGAGTTCTCAAGAAAAGAAGGCTTTTCTCAAGAAACAATGGAATACGTTCCAAGATTTTACGCTGTATTATATATTTTAAAAAATCTTAAAAAATTTGATTTTAAACCCATTACTTTTAAAAGGAAAAATTATTTTGAAACCATAGAAATAAAAGGAACGCATAAAGTTTCGGCAATAGCAAAGGTTTTAAACTTAAAATCCTACGAACTTAAAGAATTAAACCCGCAGCTGCTTCAGAATATAACTCCACCGTATAAAAAAAGCTATACTTTAAGAGTACCGGTTAATTTCAAAAAAGTATTCGCCGCGAATAAACACGCTTTAAAAAAACGCACTACTCCGGATTATTATTTCAAATTTGTTCACAAACGAGTTTTGGTAAGGTATGGTGATACTCTGGCAAGAATTGCGAGAAGATACCGTGTTAACAGACACACATTAACGAGAATTAATCACCTCAGAAATCCGGATTCATTAACTGCGGGAATGCCTTTATTACTCCCTATTAGAGTTAAGGTATATAGAAAGAAAACCGTTGTACCTAAACCCGTTATTAGAAGAAAAACCGTTAAACCCGTTAAACCTATTAAACCGCATAGAATTAGACGCAATCAACGAAACCGTTCTTATGCTCATAGACAGCGTATGATAAAAAGGCAAAAATACCTTGCGTATTTAAGACATCAAAGATATAGAAACGCTTTACTAAGAAAAAGGAGAGCAAGAGCGCGTTATTTACAAAGACGAAAACGTCTTTTATTAATGATAAGAGCGCGAAGAAGCCGTAGGAGATACTCCCATATTAAATATAAAATCCGCCGCGGCGATACTGTTATTAAAATTTCACGCAGGTTGAGAGTTTCAAAACGCAGAATAATCAGGGCAAACCGCGGGACAACGAGGCTAATCGCGGGGCGCGTTTTAAGGATTTATTAAACCGAAAAAAGCAAAAAAGCGTAGAAATAGACCTATGTGCCTAGCTAACACTTTTTGGGATTGCTTGGCATAGCGCTCTCAGGTGACTATACCCGGACAAATTCTTACTTATAGCTTCACCCGTGTTTTATTCTCAAATGGTAAGAAACAATGTCTTTGCGAGGAGCGTATGCGACGAAGCAATCTCGTTACTAATTTATACCAGCTAATAAATACTCCATTTGGGATTTGCATGGCTCGCGCCAGCGGGAGACTAATCCAGTGCAAGGCAAAGCCAGCGGTCTCTGCTAGGAATGAAATAAAGAAGCTGTCTATTTCTAAATAAATCAGGCGGCATTGCTTCACTTTGTTCCCGGTTTACCTATCACATGAGTTTATGGAATAGACTTCACGGTTCTATAAACTCCGGGTTATAATTTGAATACGTTACACCGTTTAAATTATTACCCCCTCCGGGGCCGACATTATCCGACCATGTTATTCCGTCATATGAATAATGGATTCTCTCATTCTGACCGACAGCAACGAATTTACCCGCTCCATACGTTACACTTAAAAAAATATCGTTATCAAGAATATGAAGCACGGTTTCCCATCGTTCTCCATCTTTTGAATACTGAATTATCCCTGTTGTGTTATGAACACCTACAGCAACGAATTTATTTTTTGCAAAAGTTACACTATATATGCTCCCTAATATAATTCCCGATGTTGACGGCCAATTCATACCATCATCAGAACAATAAACAGTATCACTTTCTCCAACTGCAATGAATTTACCGTTTCCATAAGTTACGGATCGTAATTCACCAGCTCCGCTGAAAGCAACGTTACCTGACCATGTAATTCCATCTGATGAATAATAAATCCCCCTATCAGTAACATCTACTCTCCCTACTGCCACAAACTTACCATTGCCATAGCAAACTGAATTTAATTTATTAGAAACCGACACTTGCGTTTGAGTCCAGTTAATTCCGTCATATGAATAAAAAGCCTCCTCCCCATCATTAACAACGACGAATTTACCCTGTCCATAACATATTCCTCTTCCACCATGACCGCTTACTGTTGACCAGCTAATCCCATCAAAAGAATAAAATATATTTGAACCGTTAACTGCAACAAACTTTTGCTTTCTGTATGTTATACCGCGGTAAGTATTGCCGGATGGGACATTGCTCTTAAACCACTTTTTACCGTCATAGGAATAATACGCTGCTCCGCTTCCTCCAACAGCGACAAATTTACCCTGTGCATGTATTTCCGTTGTATTGCCTTGAGCTAATCCGGTGAAAAAGTTTGTGCATTTGTTTAAAAATAGGAGTAAAATTAATAAGCAAAATGTGAAAAACGAATTCTTTCTCATAATTTCTTTTTTAAGCGCTTTTATATAATATAAGATATGAACATAATTTTTCAATTAATTAAAATATTATCGTAATATTTTTACATTTTTTATTTAAAATATTTGGATAAGACATAGTAATATAGTTTTATCACTGTTTATTATCAATACCAATGAATGGATATTCCAAATGGGATTGCTTGGCTGACACTCTTAGGGGACTATACCCGGGCGAGTGCTTAATTATGGCTTCATCCGCGGTTTTTTTCTCAAACAGTAAGAAACAACGTCTTTGCCAGAAACGAAGTGACGACGCAGTCTCGTTTAACAATTTATAGAATAGAGAAAGAGCTCTATTTCAACAAAACTTGCGTCCTTGCTTTATATGGTGTGCCTTAAACCATGAGCGGCATTTTGCCTTTATTAATCGTTGTAATGACTTTAGAAAAACCGAGTTTATTATCAAGTTTAATAAAATGCTGAAACTCTTTTTTATATTCATGGTGTTTTTTTAGAACATGAGCATCATCGAGGTAACCCGATATTTTTAAATAATTATAACGGATAAACTTTCCAAAACCGTGATAAATTTCATCGGGTTGAAGACTGCCAAGTTTGGATTTGATATAATCCCTTGCAAATTCTTGAGCAGCCATGCCTTTAAACTCAATAACTGGCATGCCCAAAGCAGCGATTATATAAATCCCCTGCTCTTTCTCAATAACCCTATAATTAAAATTATTTTCTTCATCAATTATATCATCAATAGGCGCCACACCGGTTTTAATACGTTTACTGCTCCGGATTTTAAAGTTATCATTTAAACTTTTACGCACAGAGTTTAAAATATCATTTGCCTGCTCGTTTTTTAAAATACCCTGCAATAAGCACTCTTTGCACATTACTTCATTCTCACCTATTTTTAAAGCGTTTTTAACCACAGGAACACCGCAATAATAGCACCGCACGGCATCGGTAATACAGTCTTCGCAGTAAAACCCTCTAATACCGGAAATACGTTTACCGTATTTAGGCACTATCTCTTTTCCGCATGATGTACATTCTTTGCCGGACTTGCAATACTCACAATACTGCGTTGTAACTCCTTTTATAGGGCGTTTAACAGGACGTGAACAGTTAGAGCAGCGGTCTAAAGACTGATAACACTTTCTGCAAAGATAAAGGTTCGGCCAGGAACTTGAAACGAAAACATCCCCCTGCAATACCTGAAAACACGCTTGGCACATTTCAGGTTCGGGATTATCAAGGCCTAAAATTTTCGTTAACGCATCTTCATGCATTTTCATCATATGTTTTCTAATTTCTTTTTTTTGCTTTCTTTCTTTCTCAACAGGTGTTTGTATTACACCGCCTATTTTTTTAGGCTCGGTTTTAGGAATAGCCTTTTCGATTTGATTTAAATCCTGCTTGCGTTTTTCTTCGTATTCGCCGCGGCTTATTTTATTCCAGTTTGGAGCTGAGATTTTTTTATTGCCCATATATTTCACCTAACAAAACAGTTACTATAAAGTAAAGTATT